>VGAV01000001.1 GCA_016870695.1 Actinomycetota bacterium
TGTGGACCTTCTCGACCGGCGTGGCCCTCATCATCGCTCTGACCGCGGCGGCCCTCGTCGTCCCGTGGCATCGTGTTCCGCGGACCGCGGTGGCCGCCGTCCCCCTCGGAGACGTCCTCGGCATCGGACTGCTCGCCTTCGGCACCGACCTGCGGTTCGGCTTCTTCTGGGCGTTCCCCATCATCTGGCTCGCGACGTATTTCAGCCTCGTGCTGCTCATCACCGCGCTGGCCGGGGTCGGGACGACGATCCTCGTGGATGCCACGGTCAACGGCTTCGGACCGGTGCAGGCCCTGCGGCTGATCATCGTGCTGCTCACCCTCACCTTCATCGGCATCACCGCGTACATGACCTCGCGGCAGACCCGCGCGTTCAAGCAGCTGCTGCGCCGCCAGGCCACCCGCCTGCAGGGGACGCTGCAACGCGTGACGGGTCAGGAGCGCCGGGTGTCGCAGATGCTCAACGGCCTCGACACCGGCATCGCCCGACTGTCGGCCGAGGGCGAGGTCCTGGCGCTCAACGACACCTACGTCGCCCTCTACGGGGTGGACCGCGACGACCCGAAGCGCCCCGGCGGCGCCGTCGAGTACGCCGCGCTGCGCGGGGACCCGCTGCCCGACGGGGAGCGGCCGTTCATCCGGGCGTCGCGCGGGGAGCAGTTCGAGGACGAGCGGGTCTGGTTGTACGACGCGGACGGGAACTGGCACGCACTGTCGGTGTCGACCCGACGACTGATGTCGTCGGACGAGCCGCCCAGCACCCTGCTGATCGTGCACGACATCACGGCGCTCATCGAAGCCGAGCGCGCCCGCGAGCGGCTGGCGGCGACGGTGTCGCACGAGCTGCGCAATCCGCTGACGGCGATCGTCGGCCACGCCGACCTGGCGCTCGACGACCCGACGCTGCCGCCCAAGGTACGGGAGCAGATCGAGGTCATCGCCGGCGCCGGCGAGCGCATGCAGTCGCTCATCTCGGAGATCCTCGCCAGCTCGCGCGGCGTGTTCCGCGAGGACGCGGCACCCGCGGTGTCCGACGCCGCCCGCATCATCTCCTCGTCGCTGGAGTCGTTCCGTCCCGCGGCCGCGGCGCGCCGGGTGACCATCGAGGAGGACCTGGGCGAGGGTCTGGAAGTCGTGGGCGACGCGTTCCGACTCCGGCAGGCTTTCGACAACGTCCTGAGCAACGCGATCAAGTACACGCCGGGCGGGGGGACGGTCCGCATCATCGGCGACGCCGACCGCGTCGGCCGCACGGTGGTCCTGCACTTCGCCGACACGGGCATCGGCATCCACGAGGATGACCTGCCGCGCATCTTCGAGCCCTACTACCGGGCTCGCGCGGTGCGCGAGAGCACCACCCCCGGGACCGGGCTGGGGATGGGCATCGTCCGCAGCATCGTCGAGCAGCAGGGCGGCTCCCTGACCCTGGAGAGCGAGGTCGGCGCCGGCACGACGGTGAGCATCACGCTCCCCGCTCGCGCCGACGGGCCCGGCGCGGAGGAGCGCACGGCATGACCTTCGACGTCGCGATGGCCAACCTCGGCCTGGCGCAGGCGACCGTCGCGACGCTGGGCGCGGTCATGGTCATCGGGCTCGGCTTCCTCCACCGCCCGTCGAAGGCGTCCCTGCTGTGGTCGCTGGCCTTCGTCCTGGCGATGACGAGCACGTGGGTGTCGGTGACCGGCTCCGCCCTGGGCGACGAGCAGATCCGCCGCGCCGGCCTCGGCCTCATGCTCGGCGCCCCGGCCCTCATCTGGTCGGGCTTCCGGGCCCGTCGGGGCGTCCCCGCCCTCCCCTGGATCGCGGTCGCCCAGGCGCTGATCACCGCCGGCGGCTTCCTCGTCGCGTCGGCCTCGGAGGTCTACGGGCTGGCGTTCCGGGTCGGCTTCTTCGGGGCGTCGGTCTTCGCCGGGCTGACGCTGCTCGAGCTGCGCCGGGCGGCCGACCGCCAGGAGCGGCTCGTGCTCCCGCTCACGATCGTGTCGGGCGGCTTCGTGGCGCTCGGGTGCTGGGTGCTGCTGTCGGGTCTCCTCCTGCCCGTGCGCGCCGACGATCTCGAGCTCACCCGCGTGCTCAACGGCCTCGCGATGCTCGTGTTCCTCGTCTGCGCGATCGTCAGCCTGCTGTACTTCACGTCGGTGTCGCCGGTCGGAACCCTCCGGGCGACGTCGTGGCCGCAGTTCTCGGTCACCGCCGGCGACCGCCTCCGGCGTGCGCGGCGCGCACACGAGCCGGGGTGGGCCGTCCTGGCGATCCGCATCGACGACCCGGACCACGTGCGCGGTGCCGCCGGTGAGGCGAGCTGGGGGCGCATCGTGGAGGCGTTCGAGGACGTCGTCGCGACGACCCTGCCCGCGGAGGCGGATCTCGGCAGTCCGGCCCGCGGGCGGGTGGTGGCCGTCGTCTGCCGGCCGGGGCCGGTCCTGCGCGAGCACGTCCGCGAGATGCTCCGCCGCGTGACCGAGTTGGATGCCACGAGCCACATCGCCGTCCAGCTGTCGGCCAGCGTCGGGTGGGTCCCCGCTGAGAGCGGGAGCTACGACCTCGACGTCCTCGCGGCCGCCGCGGACGGGGCCGCCGCCCAGGCGTCCCGCCTCGGAGGCGACCGGTGGGAGCGGCTCGACGCCTGAGCCGTCAGCTGGACGCGGAGGGCTCGGGCTCCCCGCCGCCCGAGATGGCCACGGTGATGCTGTCGCTGGCGGTCTGCTTCGCGAACTCGCTCGACGTGGGCGTCGTCTGGACGAGGAAGTCGTACGTGAACTGCAGCGTGACGAACGTCGCCTCGGACGGGACCTCGCCGATCGTGAACGTCTGCGAGTAGCTGTACGGGTCGAGGACGAGATACCCCGGAGCGACGGAGGACTCGTCGATCTGCGGATCGAGCGGCGCGAACGACTCGTCGGCGTTGCCGGGCACCGCCGTCATCGTCGCGCGCTGCAGGTAGACCTTCTGGCCGTCGTTGGGCGTCACCGTCGTCACCATCGACATGCTGACCGGCTTGAGCGCCGTGGCCGTCCACCGGTCCATGGAGAGCTTGGACCAGTAGTCGACGGTCGCGTTGACGGCTCCGGCCTGCAGCGGGCGCTGAGTCGAGCCGCTCGAGAGGTCGTTCGGGACGGGCTTCGGCGCCGGTGCCGTCGTCGGGGCCGCGGTCGCGGTCTCCACGGGCGCCGCTCCGCCTCCGGTGGCCCAGGGCGGTGCGCCGCACGCGCTGAGGACGAGCGCCGCCGTCATGATGCCGATCGCGCTCAGCGCGGTCCGACGTCGTCGTGCACCGTCCTCCATGCGTCCTCCCCGGGTCAGCGGTCAGTCTAGGCGGACGCGGGGTCGCCGGCGGTCGACGCACGGCGCGAACGTCTAGGGTGGTCCGCGTGACCGACCCCGCCCCCCGCCGTCGGCCGTCGCGCGCCGCCGGAACGGCGTTCGCCTGGACGGTCGGCGCCGTCCTCGCCGTCGCCGTCCTGGCCGTCGCCTGGGTGGGTGTCCGGGGGTGGCTCGCCTACGGGCACCTGCGCGACGCACAGGACTCCGTCGCAGCGGCCTCGGCCTCGATCGACGACCCGGCCGCGGCCGCAGCGCTGCTCGGCGGGGTGGGCGACGACACCTCCGCGGCGCGATCCCTCACGAGCGACCCGGTCTGGCGCGCCGCCGAGACAGTGCCCTGGGTCGGACCGCAGCTGGCCGCCGTGGCGCACCTCGCGGCGGCCATCGACGATGTCGCCGCCGACGCCCTGGGGCCGCTCTCCGAGGCGGCGTCCGGGCTCTCGGCCGATGCCCTGCGCCCCGTCGACGGCGCGTTCGACGTCGCGCGCATCGCTGCCCTCGAACCCGCCGCCGGCGCCGCGGCGACCGCTCTCTCCGGCGCGTCCGACGACCTCGCCGGCATCGACGAACGCCCCCTCCTCGGCGTCGTCCGGGAGGCGGTCGGCCAGGCGCGCGACCTCGTCTCCGAGGCATCCGTGTCCGCCGACGCGCTGCACCGGGCCACGCGGATCGTCCCCGCCATCCTCGGGGCGAACGGTCCGAGGACGTATCTCGTCGCCTTCCAGAACAACGCCGAGTGGCGGTCGATGGGCGGGATCGTCGGCGCCGTGGCCCAGATCGACACCGAGAACGGCCGCATCTCCCTCGGTGCGCAGGGCTCGTCCGGCGATTTCCGCGCCCCCGCGCCGGACGACCCGGTCGTCGACCTGCCCGAGGACACCCTCCGCATCTTCGGCACCCGGCCCGCGCGGTTCATCCAGAACGTCACGCAGCTCCCCGACTTCACCATGGGCGCCCCGATCGCGCGGGAGATGTGGCTGCGCGAGACCGGCACCGCCGTCGACGGGGTCATCGCCCTCGATCCGGTCAGCCTGTCGTACATCCTCCGGGCCACCGGTCCGATCACCCTGCCCACCGGCGACGTGATCACGTCCGACAACGCCGTGTCCCTCCTCCTCGACGAGGTGTACCGCCGCTACGAGGTCCCCGCGCAGCAGGACGCGTTCTTCCAGTCGGCCGCGGCGTCGGTCTTCCAGGCGCTCGCGGACGGCCGGGCCGACCCCGCCGCCCTCATCGACGCGCTGACCGAGGCGGGCGAGCAGCGCCGCCTTCTGATGTGGAGCGCGGATGCCGCCGAGCAGGCCGTCCTCGACGGCACGACCCTCCAGGGGGCGCTCCCGGTCAGCGACGACGACCGCACCGCGTTCGGCGTCTACCTCAATGACGGCACCGGTTCGAAGATGGACTACTACCTGCACGTCGACGTCGAGACGGCATGGTGCGGCGCGGACGCGGCGTCGCTACGGGTGACACTGCGCAACGATGCTCCCGACGCCGCGACTCTCCCCGCCTATGTCACGGGCGGCGGCGCGTTCGGCGTGCCGGAGGGTCAGGCGCTCACCGGGGTGTACGTCTACCTCCCCGAGGGAGCTGTGCTCCAGGATCAGAGGCTGTCCAGCACCGGGAGTGCCGCCAGCGCCACGACCGACACGGACCGCGGGCATGGAGTGGTGAAGTGGTCGGTGCAGCTGGCCCCCGGGCAGGAGGCCGAGTTGCTGCTCAAGGCGGGGACACCCGCCACCGCCGAGCTCGGCGCACTCCTCACGCCAACTGTTTACGCAAATGAAACGTCCCGAGTTGGCGTGGGCTGTGCTTTTCCTGAATAATCTCCCGTAAGAGAGTCGAGACCCGGTGTGGGGCCTTGGGGGGTCGCCTCGGCTCTCGATTCCATGTGCCGTGATCTTCTCGGCCCATGCCTTCGATCTAGATGGGTGCCACCATGAACAACAAGCTTGTCCGCGCCTCCGCGGTTCTCGCTCTCGCCGCGGGCATGGCGCTCGCGGTCCCTACCGCCGCCAACGCCGAGTACCCGGACCCCGCCGTCGCTGAGACGTCCGGCGGCACCGGCCCCGGCGAGACCCTCGGCCTGGCCCTCCCCGCCGGCACGATGGCTCCGGGCGAGACCGTCGGCCTCACCATCACCGGTGAGAGCGCCCTCGGCATCACCACCGCCATCGTCAAGACGGCCGTCGAGACCAACAGCAGCCTGCGCACGCAGGCCGACGCGTCGGGTTCCGTCTCGGTGAACCTGAAGTTCCCGGAGACCGCTGCCGGCGCCTACTCGATCACGCTCGTGGGCCTGGAGAGCGGCCGCTCGGTCTCGGTCGTCGCGGGCGACAGCGCCAGCGCCGGCGGCAGCACCGGTGGCAGCACCGGCACCGGCGGCTCGAACGCCGGCGGCCTGCCCGCCACGGGTCTGGACTCCGGCTCGCTCCTCGGCCTCTGGGTCGGCGGCGGCGCGCTCGTCCTCGCCGGTGGTGCGATCGCGGTCGGCACCACGGTGCGCCGCTCGCGTCAGAACGCAGCCTGACCTCAGCTCCGATCGAAGGGCCGTCCGCATCGCGGGCGGCCCTTCGTCGTTCCCGGGATTCCCGGCGCGCGACGCCGGTCAGGACAGGGAAGTGGCGAGTGCCACCGCCGGCGGCACCCCTTCCGCCGATACGGGGATCGAGACGCGTGGATGCCACGGCCGATGGCATCCATCCCGGTCAGACGACGGCGGGCGGGCGCCGGGACGACACGTCGGCGGTGATGAGGATCGGCAGATGGTCGCTCAGACCCTGCGGAAGGGTCCTGATGTGGGCGATGTCGAACCCGTTGGACGTCGCGAAGTCGTAGTGACCGCGGAAGAACCGGTAGCGCGTGTAGGTGCGCGCGTCGCTGAGCGTCAGCTCGTAACCCTGGTCCCGCACCTTCTGACCGAGGTTCTCCTTGAAGACGGGGTAGTTGTAGTCCCCCACCATGAGCGCCGGGAGACCCGGACCGAGATCCTGCAGGGCCGAGAGCGCCGTGCGGATCTGGTGCCGCCGCAAGGAGTTCAGCGCCGTCAGTGGCGCCGCGTGGAACGACGCGACGATGATCTCGCGTCCGTGGTCGATGTCCCGCAGGCGCACGCCCAGCATCCGCTCCTCGGCGGGCTTCAGCACGTAGTCGTGGAGCGACTTCTTGAGGCCGATCGCGCGGACCTCCTGCGCCTGGAACGTGTTGGCGCGGTAGTACACGGCGAGGCCGAGCCTGTTGCGCTGCGTCGCGTCGGCGAGGCGGAGGCCGGCGATCTCCGCGGGCAGATCGCGGGTGTCCGCCTCTTGAAGACAGAGGACGTCGACGGCGTGCGCCTCGACGAGCGCGGCGAGCTCACCGGCGGCGCGGTGCTTGCGGAGGTTGTACGAGATGACCTTCATGGCGATGACAGCCTAGGCCCGCCGAAGATGCGGACGCGGGGGGCTTGCGGCGGATTCCCGTCACCCGCGCGGCACGCTCACGACCCGATGTCGTCGGCGTCGCGGCGATTGCGCGTCTGCTCCGCCCGCGCGGCCAGCAGGTCGTCGGCGGGATAGCCCACTTCGGCGAGCACGAGACCGCGGGCCGCCAGGACCTTGGTGTCCGCCGTCCGCAGACCGGCATCGCGGATGGCCACGACGTCCTCGACGGCGAGACGCCCCTCCCCCACCGCGACGCAGGCTCCGACGAGGGCCCGCACCATGCTGTGACAGAAGGCGTCTGCGCGGACGTGGGCCACGAGGACGCCGTCCGCCCCGCGGTGCCAGTCGTACTCGAGGAGGGTGCGGATGGTGGTCGCCTCCTCGCGCGCCTTGCAGTAGGCGGCGAAGTCGTGAAGACCGATGAGGCTGCGGGCGGCGGCATCCATCCGCGCCACATCCAGGTCGGCCTTGACCGTGGTCGTCGCGGCGCGAAGGAGCGGGTCGTACCCCGTCCGCGCGTCCGCGAGCCGGTAGACGTACCGCCGCCACACCGCCGAGAAGCGCGCGTCGAAGCCGTCGGGGGCCAGGCTCGTCCGGCGGACCGTCACGTCGGGATAGGCACCCAGGACGCCCCGCACGCGGCCCGCCAGGGACGCGACGGGCTCGGCGCCCGGGTCGTTGCGGCGGCGCGGCAGACGGGCCGCCTGCGCCTCGTCGAGGTCGACGTGCGCGACTTGACCGCTCGCGTGCACGCCCGCATCCGTCCGGCCTGCGACGACCAGCCGCGGGTCGCCGCCGACGATACGGGCGAGGGCGTCCTCGAGAGTCCCCTGGACCGTGCGCAGGTGCGGCTGCCGCGCCCATCCGCGGAATTGCGTGCCGTCGTAGGCGATGTCGAGACGGATGCGCACCCGACCAGCCTAGAGGCACGACGAAGCCCCCACCCGCGGACGGATGGGGGCTTCGATCGAGCGGGAGCGCTCAGGCCTTGGCGTCGCCCTCGACGGCGTCCTCGGCCGCAGCCTCGGCAGCAGCGCCCTCCTCCGGCGACTCGGCGCCGGCGTCGGCGGCCTCGTCGGTGGTGGCGGTCTCGTCGGCGGCGGTCTCCTCGGCGGGAGCCTCGTCGGCGGGCGCCTCGTCGGCGGCGGGGGCTGCGGCGGCGGGCGCGGCGGCCTTCGACGACGACGGCTTCTTCGTGACGGGCTCGAGGACGAGCTCGATCACGGCCATGGGCGCGTTGTCGCCCTTGCGGTTGCCGACCTTGGTGATGCGGGTGTAGCCGCCGTCACGGTCGGCCACCAGCGGCGCGATCTCGGTGAACAGGGTGTGCACGACGTCCTTGTCGCCGATCACGCTCAGCACGCGGCGACGCGCGTGCAGGTCGCCACGCTTGGCGAAGGTGATCAGACGCTCGGCGAGCGGACGCAGGCGCTTGGCCTTGGTCTCGGTCGTCTTGATGGACTTGTGCGTGTACAGCGCTGCCGCGAGGTTGGCGAGAAGCAGACGCTCGTGGGCCGGGCCGCCTCCGAGGCGGGGACCCTTCGTGGGCTTGGGCATGTCGTGTTACTCCAGTGGGAAGGTTCGGTCGGGTCCGACGGGTCAGACGGTCTCGTCGTCGTAGCCGCCGAAGTACTGGGCGCCGTCGAAGCCGGGCACCGAGTCCTTCAGCGACAGGCCGAGCGACGTGAGCTTGTCGCGCACCTCGTCGACCGACTTCTGACCGAAGTTGCGGATGTTCATCAGCTGGGTCTCCGACAGGGCGACCAGCTCGGAGACGGTGTTGATGCCCTCGCGCTTGAGGCAGTTGTACGAGCGCACGGACAGGTCGAGGTCCTCGATCGGCATGGAGAGCTCGTTCGAGAGCACGGTCTCGACCGGGGCGGGCCCGATCTCGATGCCCTCGGCCTCGACGTTCAGCTCGCGGGCGAGACCGAACAGCTCGGTGAGGGTGCGACCGGCGGAGGCGACGGCGTCGCGCGGCGCGATCGAGGGCTTCGACTCGACGTCCAGGACGAGCTTGTCGAAGTCGGTGCGCTCCCCGGCACGGGTGGCGTCGACGCGGTAGCTGACCTTGAGCACCGGCGAGTAGATCGAGTCGATCGGGATCTGACCGGCCTCGGCGTACTCGTTGCGGTTCTGCGTCGCGGACACGTAGCCGCGGCCGCGCTCGATGGTGAGCTCGAGCTCGAACTTGGCGGTGTCGTTGAGCGTGGCGATGACCAGCTCCGGGTTGTGCACCTCGACACCGGCCGGAGCCGAGATGTCGGCCGCCGTGACCTCGCCGGCACCCGTCTTGCGCAGGTACGCGGTGATGGGCTCATCGCGCTCGCTCGAGACGACGAGCTGCTTGATGTTCAGGATGATCTCGGTGACGTCTTCCTTCACGCCCGGGATGGTGCTGAACTCGTGCAGCACACCGTCGATGCGGATGCTCGTGACGGCCGCGCCGGGGATGGAGGACAGAAGGCTGCGACGCAGCGCGTTGCCGATCGTGTAACCGAAGCCGGGCTCGAGCGGCTCGATGACGAAACGGCTGCGGAACTCCCCGATCTTCTCCTCGGTCAGAGTGGGACGCTGTGCGATGAGCACTATGTGTTCCTTTCGATCACGTGCCCGCTATATGACACGTGTAATGGGGTGAGGTGTTGAGTTGTCCCCGAGGACGCCTCGCCCCGGAGGAACAGGGGCGGGAGGCGTCCCGGAAAGTGCTGGGACGCGCGACGCGCGTCGATCCCGAGGAGCACGGGGCCCCTCGGGATTTCACACGTCAGACGCGGCGGCGCTTCGGCGGACGGCAGCCGTTGTGCGCCTGCGGCGTCACGTCCTGGATCGAGCCGACCTCGAGACCCGCCGCGGTGAGCGAGCGGATCGCGGTCTCACGACCCGAGCCGGGACCCTTCACGAAGACGTCGACCTTCTTGACGCCATGCTCCTGCGCCTGGCGAGCGGCCGACTCCGCGGCCATGCCGGCGGCGTACGGCGTCGACTTGCGCGAGCCCTTGAAACCGACACCGCCGGACGAGGCCCAGCTGATGACGGCACCGGAGGGGTCGGTGATCGAGACGATGGTGTTGTTGAACGTCGACTTGATGTGGGCCTGACCCACGGCGATGTTCTTCTTCTCCTTGCGGCGCGGCTTGCGCGCAGCGGACTTGGCCTGTGC
Source organism: Actinomycetota bacterium (assembly GCA_016870695.1). Classification (GTDB taxonomy): domain Bacteria; phylum Actinomycetota; class Actinomycetes; order Actinomycetales; family Microbacteriaceae; genus Microbacterium. Next base: position 9,909 of record VGAV01000001.1, read on the forward strand.
CATGTGCGGTTCTCCTGAATCCTGCGCCGGCGGAGGCCTAGCGCGCCTTCTTCTTGCCGGCGACGGTGCGCTTCGGACCCTTGCGGGTACGCGCGTTCGTCTTCGTGCGCTGACCGCGCACGGGGAGGCCGCGGCGGTGGCGCAGGCCCTCGTAGGAACCGATCTCGACCTTGCGGCGGATGTCGGCGGCGACCTCGCGGCGAAGGTCACCCTCCACCTTGTAGGTGCCCTCGATGTGGTCGCGGAGCGCGACCAGCTGGTCGTCGGTGAGGTCCTTGACGCGGACGTCCGGGCTGATGCCGGTCGCGGTGAGGATCTCGGTGGAGCGGGTGCGGCCCACGCCGTAGATGTAGGTAAGTGCGATCACCACGCGCTTGTCGCGCGGGATGTCGACGCCGGCGAGACGTGCCATGCGGCTCTCCTCAGAGTGTCGTGGAGGTGTGAAACAGGATCGGTGCTCGGGCCTCCGCCCCGAGGTGTCCCCCGCATCGCGGGTTCTGATCCTGCCGGTGTGTATTCAGTTGGAAAGTCGGGGTGTCAGCCCTGGCGCTGCTTGTGACGCGGGTTGCTCTTGCAGATCACCATGACGCGCCCGTGGCGACGGATCACCTTGCAGTGGTCGCAGATGGGCTTGACGGAGGGGTTGACCTTCATGATTTCCTGATTTCGCTGTCTTCGACCCGCCGGAGCGGCTCGTTACTTCTCGGCCGGACTCAGCGGTAGCGGTAGACGATACGACCACGGGTGAGGTCGTACGGGCTCAGCTCGACGACGACGCGGTCCTCGGGGATGATGCGGATGTAGTTCTGCCGCATCTTTCCCGAGATGGTGGCGAGCACCTTGTGACCGTTGGTCAGCTCGACACGGAACATCGCATTGGGCAGTGCCTCGGACACCGTGCCCTCGATCTCGATGACACCGTCTTTCTTCGCCATAAACTCGCTCACGCTCGTTGCAGACCGGCCGGTCTGCGGTGGATGGGGTTTCGGTGCTTGCGACACGCCAATGAAGGCGCAACGCACCAAAGATCAAGCATACGTGGTAGTGCCCGATGCGGCAAGTCGCCGCCGGCGCTCAGCCGTTCAGACGCCCCGTGATGTCGGTCTCGGGGTTGCCGGTGAGGTCGGTCTGGTTGTTCAGCACCTCGCCGTTGATGGCGATCGTCGGCGTCGCGATGCCCGAGGCGCCCGGCTGGACCGGGGTGTCGCGGGTGCGCGCCGTCACGAAGCGCTCGTAGGTGCCGTCCTGGATGCAGGAGGCCACGGCATCCGATGCCCCGGCGGACTCGGCGATCTGGACCAGCGTCGCGTCGTCGAGACCCGAGGTCTGCTCGGCCGGCTGCTGCGCGTACATCGCCTGAACGAAGGGCAGCACGTTCTGCGCGTCGTCCTCGGCCACGCAATAGGCCGCGTTCGCGGACCGGGTGGAGAATTCGGTGCCCTGCGACGCCCGGTCCAGGATCGAGATCGGGTGGATGTTCAGCGTGATGGTGCCGTCGTCGACGAGGCTCTCGAGGGTCGGCCCGTAGCTCTGCTCGAACTGGTTGCAGATGGGGCACATGAAGTCGACGTAGGTGTCCACGGTCTGGTCGCCGGTCCCGACGGCGATGGCGCCCGTGTCGGGGTCGACGGCCTGTGCCTCCGGCGCCGGGCCGGGCGAGGTCGCCTGGCTGTTGGCGAACCACACGACACCGCCCACGATGAGGACGACGACCAGCGCGGCGGCGGTGACGCCGATCGCGAACCAGTTCATGGACTTGCGGGCGGCGGCCATCATCATCCCTCGATCTCCGTGGGCACCACTCCGAAGGGCGCCAGCTTCTCTGCACCGCCGTCGGGCGCGGTGAGGACCCAGATCCCTCCATCGTGCACCGCGACGCTATGTTCCCAATGGGAGCCGTCCGTGCCGTCCAGCGTCGACACCGTCCACCCGTCGTCCTCGGTGAAGGTCTGCTGGTCCCCGATGACGACCATGGGCTCGATCGCGACGGCGAGACCGGGCCGCACGTCGGCGCCGCGCTCCTCGGTCGCGTAGTTGAAGATGCTCGGCGACTCGTGCATCTTGCGGCCGATGCCGTGACCCACGTAGTCGCGCAGGATGCCGTAGCCCGGCGCCGGTGCGTGCTCGACGATGTACTGCTCGATCGCGGCGCCCACCTCGCCCAGGTGCTCGGCACGGGACAGCGCCGCGATGCCGGCCCACAGGGAGCCCTCCGTCACCTCGGAGAGGCGGCGACGCGGGGCGACGAGCTCTTCCGGGGCGTCGCCCGGCACGATCACGGTGAACGCCGAGTCGCCGTTCCACCCGCGGTACTCCGCACCCGCGTCGATCGACAGGATGTCCCCCGCCTGCAGCGGGCGGTCGTTCGGGATGCCGTGCACCACCTGCTCGTTGACCGAGGCGCACACGGTGTGCCGGTACCCGCGGACCATCTGGAAGTTCGACTTCGCGCCGCGCCCGACGATCACGCGGGAGGCCGCGGCATCCAGGTCCAACGTCGTGACGCCGGGGGCGATCAACGCCCGGACGGCGTCGAGCGCCGCCGCCGTGATCAGCCCCGGCTCCACCATCGCGCGCAGGTGCGCGGGCTTCTTGTAGACGGACGAGCGCAGCACGGCGTCAGTGCGCGGACGACGGGGTGATGCCCCGCGCCGCGAGGGCCGCGGTGATGCGCGCGGCGACCTCGTCGAGGGACCCGACGCCGTCGATCTCGTCGACGATGTCCCGCGTGCCGTAGACGCCGAGGATGGGCGCGGTCTCGCGCTCGTAGATCGCGAGACGGGTGGCGATCCCCTCCTCGGTGTCGTCCGCACGGCCCTGCTCCGTGGCGCGCGTCTTGAGGCGGGAGATGGACTCCTCACGGGGGACGACCAGCGCGATAACGGCGTCGAGCGACTCGTCGCGGCCCTCGAGGAACTCGTCGAGGTGCATGACCTGCGCGAGGTTTCGGGGATACCCGTCGAGGAGGAAGCCGTCGGCGGCGTCGGCCTGGGAGAGGCGGTCGCGGACCACGGCGCTGGTGAGCTCGTCGGGGACGAGGTCACCGGCGTCGATGATCGACTTCACCTCGAGGCCCAGGTCGGTGCCCTCGGAGACGTTCTGACGGAACACGTCGCCGGTGGAGACGACCGGGATTCCGAGCGCCTCGGCGATGCGGACGCCCTGCGTGCCCTTGCCGGAGCCCTGCGGGCCGACGATCAGCAGCCGGGCGGTCATCGGAGGAGCCCCTCGTAGTGACGCTGCTGGAGCTGCGCGTCGATCTGCTTCACCGTCTCGAGACCCACACCGACGATGATGAGGATCGAGGCGCCGCCGAACGGGAAGTTCTGGTTCGCGCCGACCGTGGCCAGGGCGATGAGCGGCAGCAGGGCGATGAGACCCAGGTAGATGGACCCGGGCAGCGTGATGCGCGTCAGCACGTAGTCGAGGTACTCGGCCGTCGGGCGGCCCGCGCGGATGCCGGGGATGAAGCCGCCGTACTTCTTCATGTTGTCGGCGACGTCGACCGGGTTGAAGGTGATCGCGACGTAGAAGTACGTGAACCCGACGATGAGCAGGAAGTAGATCGCCATGTACAGCGGGTGATCGCCGCGCGTGAGGTACTGCGAGATCCACGTCACCCAGCCCGCGGGCTCCTGGCCCGCCTGCGGCTGGTTGAACTGCGCGATGAGGGCGGGGATGTACAGCAGCGACGACGCGAAGATGACGGGCACGACGCCGGCCATGTTGACCTTGATCGGGATGTACGTGTTCGAGCCGCCGAAGGTGCGGCGGCCGACCATCCGCTTGGCGTACTGCACGGGGATGCGGCGCTGCGACTGCTCGACGAACACCACCAGGGCCACGACGACGATGCCGACGGCCAGGACGAGGAGGAAGACCTCCGGGCCGCGCGAGGTGAGGATCGACAGCATCGCGCCGGGGAAGGTCGCGGCGATCGAGGTGAAGATGAGGATCGACATGCCGTTGCCGACGCCGCGCTCGGTGACGAGCTCGGCGAACCACATGACCAGGCCGGTACCGGCGGTCAGCGTGATGATCATGAGCAGCTGGGCCCACCAGATGTCGTTCGTGAGCAGCTGCGTGCACTCCGGCACGCCCGTCGAGCCGAACAGCTGGCCAGAGCGGGCCACGGTGACGAGGGTGGTCGACTGCAGCAGAGCCAGCGCGATGGTGAGGTAGCGCGTGTACTGCGTCAGCTTCGCCTGGCCCGCCTGGCCCTCCTTGTAGAGGGTCTCGAAGTGCGGGATGACCACGCGCAGCAGCTGCACGATGATCGTGGCGGTGATGTAGGGCATCACGCCGAGCGCGAAGATCGAGAGCTGGAGCAGCGCGCCGCCGGAGAAGAGGTTCACCAGCGAGAGCAGACCCTCGGTGCTGCCCGACTGCTGCAGACACGACTGCACGTTCGGGTAGTCGACGAACGGGGTCGGAACGTGGGCACCCAGCCGGTAGATGGCGATGATCCCCAGCGTGAAGGCGATCTTCCGCCGCAGGTCTGGCGTGCGGAAGACACGCGCGATGGCGCTGAACAAGAGGATTCCTCCAGAACGATCTCGGCGCGCGTCAGAGCGCACACCTCATCACACTAACCCAGAAGGGGCCGGCGGCCCTAAGGCCGCCGGCCCCCCTGCAGGGTCGGATGTCAGTTGTTGACGGTGCCGCCCGCGGCGACGATCTTCTGCTCAGCCGAGCCGGAGACCTTGTCGACGGAGACGTTGAGCGCCACGGCGATGTCGCCGGTGCCCAGCACCTTGACCTTCTCGTTCTTGCGAACGGCGCCCTTGGCCACGAGGTCGACGATGGTCACATCGCCGCCCTGCGGGTAGAGCTCGGCCAGCTTGTCCAGGTTGACGACCTGGTACTCGACGCGGAACGGGTTCTTGAAGCCGCGCAGCTTGGGGGTGCGCATGTGCAGCGGCATCTGCCCACCCTCGAAGCCGACCTTGACCTGGTAACGCGCCTTCGTGCCCTTGGTACCACGACCGGCGGTCTTACCCTTCGAGCCCTCACCACGGCCGACGCGGGTCTTGGCGGTACGGGCGCCGGGGACCGGACGCAGGTGGTGGACCTTCAGCACGCCGGGACGCGACGCCGGAGCGTCGGTGGTCGCGGCGGCCTTGCGAGCGGATGCCTTCTTCGGGGCGTCGGCCGCGACGGCCTCGTCCTTCTTGTCAGCCATTAGTCGATCTCCTCAACCTTCACGAGGTGAGCGACGGTCTTGACGTAGCCGCGCGTCTGCGCGTCGTCGGGACGGACGACCGAGTCGCCGATCCGCTTGAGACCGAGCGAACGCAGCGTGTCGCGCTGGTTCTGCTTCTCACTCACCTTGGACTTGATCTGCGTGACCTTCAGACGCTCGGCCATCAGGCACCTACCTTCTGAGCGGCGGCCTCCGCACGCACGAGGCGAGCGGGGGCGACCTGGTCGAACTCCAGGCCACGGCGGGCGGCCACGGCGCGGGGCTCCTCGAGCGACTTCAGCGCCTCGACGGTCGCGTGCACGATGTTGATCGTGTTCGACGAGCCGAGCGACTTCGAGAGGACGTCGTGGATGCCGGCGCACTCGAGCACCGCGCGGACGGGACCACCGGCGATGACACCGGTACCGGCGGCGGCGGGGCGCAGGAGCACCACACCGGCAGCGGCCTCACCCTGGACGGGGTGGGGAATGGTCGAGCCGGAGCGCGGCACGCGGAAGAAGTTGCGCTTGGCCTCCTCGACACCCTTCGAGATGGCGAGGGGGACCTCGCGCGCCTTGCCGTAGCCGACGCCCACGACGCCGTTGCCATCGCCCACGACGACGAGCGCCGTGAAGCTGAAGCGACGACCGCCCTTGACGACCTTCGACACGCGGTTGATGGTCACGACGCGCTCGAGGAACTGGCTCTCGTTGCGGTCGCGCGAACCACGGTCGCGCTGGTTGGCGTTGCGCTCGCGGCCACCGCGGCGCGGCTCGCGCTCACGCTCGGCCGGGGCCTGAGCGGCAGCTGCACCCTCTGCGGGGGCGGTCTGCTCGGTCACTTCGGTCTCCTTGTTGTCACTCACAGGTTCAACCCTCCTTCGCGGGCGCCCTCGGCGATCGCGGCGACGCGACCGGCGTAACGGTTGCCACCACGGTCGAACACGACGTCGGAGACACCGGCGACCTTGGCACGCTCGGCGACGAGCTCGCCGACCTTGCGGGCCTTGGCCGTCTTGTCACCGTCGAACGACCGCAGGTCGACCTCGAGCGTGGAGGCCGAGGCCAGCGTGTGGCCCTTGCTGTCGTCGACGAGCTGGACGAAGACGTGGCGCGCGGAGCGCGTCACGACCAGACGGGGACGGACGTCGGTGCCCACGACCTTCTTGCGAAGACGTGCGTGGCGACGCGCGCGGGCTGCGGACTTTGTCTTGAGAGCCATGGCTTACTTACCACTCTTTCCGGCCTTGCGACGCACGACCTCGCCCGCGTACCGGACACCCTTGCCCTTGTAGGGCTCGGGCTTGCGGATCTTGCGGATGTTGGCGGCGGCCTCACCGACGGCCTGCTTGTCGATGCCACTCACGGTGACCTTGTTGTTGCCCTCCACCGTGAGCGTGATGCCGGCGGGGGGCTCGACCAGCACGGGGTGCGAGAAGCCGAGGGCGAACTCGATCGAGCTGCCCTTCTGCGCGACGCGGTAACCCGTGCCGACGACCTCGAGACCCTTGGTGTAGCCCTGGGTGACACCGATGATGTTGTTGTTGATGAGCGTGCGGGTCAGGCCGTGGAGCGACCGCGACTCGCGCTCGTCGTCGGGGCGGGTGACGAGAATCTGATTCTCCTCGACCGACACCTCGAGGGGCTGCGCAATGGTGAGCGCGAGCTCGCCCTTGGGGCCCTTGACGGCGACCTCCCGGCCGTTCACCGAGACGGTGACTCCGGCGGGGATGTCGATGGGAAGACGTCCGATACGCGACATGTCAGATCACCACACGTAGGCGAGGACTTCCCCGCCGACGCCCTTCTGCTCTGCCTGACGGTCGGTGAGGAGACCGGAGGAGGTGGACAGGATGGCCACGCCCAGGCCGCCGAGGACCGTGGGGACCTCGGTCGACTTCGCGTACACGCGGAGGCCGGGCTTGGAGACGCGCTTGATGCCGGCGATCGACCGCTCGCGGTTCGGGCCGTACTTCAGCGTCATCGTGAGGGTCTGGCCGACACGGGCGTCAGCGACGCTCCAGTCGGCGATGTAACCCTCCTGCTTGAGGATCTCGGCGATGGTGGTCTTGAGCTTCGAGCTCGGCAGCGACACGGAGTCGTGGTGCGCCGAGTTCGCGTTGCGCAGACGGGTCAGCATGTCTGCGACCGGGTCTGTCATCGTCATCTGATGCTTCTTTCGTTCATGAGGTTTCGCCTGCCGTTACGCGACAGACGACCTTCGATGAGGGGCCCCCGGGGTTCCGGGGGCCCGGGGGGTCAGGCCTGCGCGTCCGCCGACTGGAACGGGAAGCCCAGCTGACGCAGCAGCGAGCGACCCTCGTCGTCGGTCTTGGCGGTCGTGACGATCGTGATGTCGAAGCCACGCACGCGGTCGATGCGGTCCTGGTCGATCTCGTGGAACACGGACTGCTCCTGAAGACCGAAGGTGTAGTTGCCGTTGCCGTCGAACTGCTTGGCCGACAGACCGCGGAAGTCGCGGATGCGGGGCAGGGCGAGGTTGACGAGGCGGTCCACGAACTCCCACGCACGGTCGCCACGGAGGGTGACGTGCGCACCGATGGCCTGGCCCTCGCGCAGCTTGAACTGCGCGATGGACTTGCGGGCCTTGGTGACGATGGGCTTCTGACCGGTGATCTTGGTGAGGTCCTCGACCGCGCCATCGATCACCTTGCTGTCGCGAGCAGCCTCGCCGACACCGGTGTTCACGACGACCTTGACCAGGCCGGGGATCTGCATGACGTTCGCGTAGCCGAACTCGTCCTGCAGGGCCTTCTTGATCTCGGTGTTGTACTTCTGCTTGAGGCGGGGCTGGATCTTGCCAGCCACCGCGGCAGTGTCGGTGCTCATGTTCAGAGGTCCTTGCCGCTCTTCTTCGCGAAACGCACGCGGACGGTGCGCTTGACGCCGTCCTTCACCTGCTCCTCGACGCGGTGGCCGACACGGGTCGGCTTTTTGGTCGAGGGGTCGACGAGCGCGACGTTCGAGATGTGGATCGGGGCTTCGAACGTCTCGATGCCGCCGGTCTTGGTACCGCGCTGGGACTGGCCCACGCGGTTGTGCTTGGTGACGTAGTTCACGCCCTCGACGATGACGCGGTTCTGCTCGGACAGGACCTCGAGGACCTTGCCCTGCTTACCGCGGTCGCCGCCGCGCTCGGGCTTGGCGCCCGAGATGACCTGAACCAGGTCGCCCTTCTTGATCTTCGCCATGATCAAATGACCTCCGGGGCGAGCGAGACGATCTTCATGAACTTCTTGTCGCGAAGCTCACGGCCAACCGGCCCGAAGATACGGGTGCCGCGGGGCTCCCCGTCGTTCTTCAGGATCACGGCGGCGTTCTCGTCGAACTTGATGTACGAGCCGTCGGGACGGCGGGTCTGCTTCACGACACGGACGACGACGGCCTTGACCACGTCGCCCTTCTTGACGTTTCCACCCGGGATCGCGTCCTTGACCGTGGCGACGATGACGTCGCCCAGGCCGGCGTAACGGCGGTTCGACCCACCGAGCACGCGGATGGTGAGCAGCTCCTTGGCGCCGGTGTTGTCGGCGACCTTCAGCCGGGATTCGTTCTGAATCACTTTTTACTCCTTGGGTTCCAAGCGAGCCGCGAGGCTTACTTGGCCTTCTCGAGGATCTCGACCAGACGCCAGCGCTTGGTGGCGCTCAGCGGACGGGTCTCGTTGATGACGACGAGGTCGCCGATGCCCGCCGAGTTGCTCTCGTCGTGCGCCTTGACCTTCGAGGTGCGACGGATGACCTTGCCGTAGAGCGGGTGCTTCACGCGGTCCTCGACCTCGACGACGATCGTCTTGTCCATCTTGTCGCTGACGACGTAGCCGCGACGCGCCTTGCGGTAACCGCGGGCGTTCTCGTCGCGCACGTCGTTCGCGGCGTGCTCGTGACCGGCGACCTGCGCCTCGGCCTCTGCCTTCTTCGCGGTGGCCATTACTCCGCCTCTTCCTTCGCGGCGTCGTCAGCGGCATCCGCCTTCTTCGCCTTGCTCTTCTTCGCCTTGACCTCGACCGGAGCCGGGGTGGCACGGATGCCGAGCTCGCGCTCACGGATCACGGTGTACAGACGCGCGATGTCGCGCTTGACCGCACGGATGCGACCGTGGCTCTCGAGCTGGCCGGTGGCCGACTGGAAGCGCAGGTTGAACAGCTCTTCCTTGGCCTTGCGCAGCTCCTCGACGAGGCGCTGGTCTTCGAACGTGTCGAGCTCGCTCGGGGCGAGCTGCTTGGTGCCGATCGCCATTACGCGTCGCCCTCCTCGCGCTTGATGATGCGTGCCTTCAGCGGCAGCTTGTGGATGGCTCGGGTGAGGGCCTCGCGAGCGAGCTCCTCGTTCACACCCGCGACCTCGAAGAGGACGCGGCCCGGCTTGACGTTTGCGACCCACCACTCGGGGGAACCCTTACCGGAACCCATGCGGGTCTCGGCGGGCTTCTTGGTGAGGGGACGGTCGGGGTAGATGTTGATCCACACCTTTCCGCCACGCTTGATGTGACGCGTCATGGCGATACGAGCGGACTCGATCTGACGGTTGGTCACGTAGGCGGGGGTCAGGGCCTGGATGCCGAACTCACCGAACGACACCTGGGTGCCACCGGTGGCCTGGCCCGAGCGGCCCGGGTGGTGCTGCTTGCGGTACTTGACCTTGCGGGGGATGAGCATTACGCCGACGCTCCTTCTGCCACGGGGGCCTCGTTGCGGGGGCCACGACGACGGTCGCCGCCGCGGTCGTCACGACCGCGGGACTTCGGGGCGTTGGCCTGCTCGCGGGCGAGCTCCTTGTTGGTGAGGTCGCCCTTGTAGATCCAGACCTTCACGCCGATGCGGCCGAAGGTGGTCTTGGCCTCGTAGAAGCCGTAGTCGATGTTCGCGCGCAGCGTGTGCAGCGGAACGCGACCCTCGCGGTAGAACTCCGAGCGGCTCATCTCAGCGCCGCCGAGACGGCCCGACACCTGGATGCGGACACCCTTGGCGCCGGCGCGCTGGGCGCCCTGCAGACCCTTGCGCATCGCACGACGGAACGCGACACGAGCAGAGAGCTGCTCGGCCACACCCTGCGCGACGAGCTGAGCGTCGGCCTCGGGGTTCTTGACCTCGAGGATGTTCAGCTGGATCTGCTTGCCGGTGAGCTTCTCGAGGTCGGCGCGGATGCGCTCGGCCTCGGCGCCGCGACGACCGATCACGATGCCCGGGCGGGCGGTGTGGATGTCGACGCGGACACGGTCACGGGTGCGCTCGATCTCGATGTTGCTGACACCCGCGCGGTCGAGCGAGGTCGTCAGCAGACGACGGATCTTGATGTCCTCGGCGAGGTAGTCGGCGTAGCGCTGGCCGCGCTTCGTCGAGTCCGAGAACCAGCGCGACACGTGGTCGGTGGTGATGCCGAGACGGAAGCCGTACGGGTTGACCTTCTGTCCCATTACTTGCTCGCCTTCTTGTTGGTGCGCGCCGGGGCCGCAGCGGCCTCTTCGGGCGTCGCGAGCACGACCGTGATGTGGCTCGTGCGCTTCTTGATCTGGAAGGCGCGACCCTGTGCACGGGGCTGGAAACGCTTGAGCGTCGTGCCCTCGTCGACGTACGCGTTCTTCACGTACAGGTCGGCGTCATCCAGGTACTCGTTCGTCTTGTCGGCGGTGACGCGAGCGTTCGCGATCGCCGAGGCGACGAGCTTGTAGATCGGCTCGCTCGCGCCCTGGGGCGCGAACTTCAGGATGGCGAGGGCCTCTTCGGCCTGCTTGCCCTTGATGAGCGCAACGACACGACGAGCCTTCTGAGGGGTCACGCGGATGTGTCGCACGCGTGCGATGGACTCCACCATTTCTCTCTCCTCTAGCGCCCCCGCGTCAGCGGCGGCGGCCCTTCTTGTCGTCCTTCACGTGGCCGCGGAAGGTGCGGGTGGGCGAGAACTCGCCCAGCTTGTGGCCGACCATGGTCTCGGTCACGAACACGGGGATGTGCTTGCGACCGTCGTGCACGGCGATGGTGTGTCCCAGCATGGCGGGGATGATCATCGACCGGCGCGACCAGGTCTTGATGACGTTCTTGGAACCGGCTTCGTTCTGCGAGACGACCTTGCGAAGCAGGTGCTCGTCGACGAAGGGGCCCTTCTTAAGGCTGCGAGGCATCTTCCTCTACTCCTACTTGCGCTTCTTGCCGGCGGTGCGACGGCGGACGATCAGCTTGTCGCTTTCCTTGTTCGCGTGGCGGGTGCGGCCCTCGGCCTTACCCCACGGCGAAACCGGGTGACGACCACCGGAGGTCTTACCCTCACCACCACCGTGCGGGTGGTCGACCGGGTTCATGGCGACACCGCGGACGGTCGGGCGGACGCCCTTCCAGCGCATACGACCGGCCTTGCCCCAGTTGATGTTCGACTGCTCGGCGTTGCCGACCTCGCCGATCGTGGCGCGGCAGCGCACGTCGACGTTGCGGATCTCGCCCGAGGGCAGACGCAGCTGCGCGTAGGGGCCGTCCTTCGCGACCAGACGCACCGAGGCGCCGGCCGAACGGGCCATCTTCGCGCCGCCACCGGGACGCAGCTCGATCGCGTGGATCACGGTACCGGTGGGGATGTTGCGCAGCGGCAGGTTGTTGCCGGGCTTGATGTCGGCGCCGGCACCCGACTCGACGATGTCGCCCTGCGACAGCTTCGCCGGAGCGAGGATGTAGCGCTTCTCGCCGTCCGCGTAGTGCAGCAGCGCGATGCGCGCGGTGCGGTTGGGGTCGTACTCGATGTGAGCGACCTTGGCGTCGATGCCGTCCTTGTCGTTACGACGGAAGTCGATCAGACGGTACTGACGCTTGTGGCCACCACCGATGTGACGCGTGGTGATGCGGCCCTGGTTGTTGCGGCCACCGGTCTTCGACAGCGGGCGCAGCAGCGACTTCTCGGGCGTCGATCGGGTGATCTCGGCGAAGTCGGCCACCGACGAGCCGCGGCGACCGGGGGTCGTGGGCTTGTACTTGCGAATAGCCATTGTTCTGTCCTTGGTATCCCGGTCAGCCGACCGACGTGAAGATGTCGATGGTGCCCGACTTCAGCGAGACGATCGCGCGCTTGGTGTCCTTGCGCTTGCCGATGCCGAAGCGGGTGCGGCGGGCCTTGCCGACACGGTTGATCGTGTTGACCGAGGCGACCTTCACGCCGAAGATCTTCTCGATGGCGAGCTTGATCTCGGTCTTCGAGGCGCGGGGGTCCACGAGGAACGTGTACTTGCCCTCGTCGATGAGCGAGTAGCTCTTCTCCGAGACGACCGGCTTCAGGATGATGTCGCGCGGGTCCTTGTTGACGGCGGTCATGCCGAGACCTCCTCGGTGGCGCCGGACTTCGACGCGACGAACGCGTCGTAGGCGGCCTTGGTGAAGACGATGTCGTCGGAGACGAGCACGTCGTAGGCGTTCAGCTGGCCGAAGGTCAGCACGTGCACGTACGCGAGGTTGCGCACGCTCTTGACCGTCAGCTCGTCGTCGCGGTCGATGACCACGAGGACGTTCTTGACGGCGCCGAAGGCGGTCAGCACGGCCGCCGCAGCCTTGGTCGAGGGCGCGCCTTCGATGCCGAAGCTGTCGACGACGTGCAGACGCGAGCCGCGGACACGGTCGCTCAGCGCGCCCAGGAGGGCGGCGGCGATCATCTTCTTGGGGGTGCGCTGGCCGTAGTCACGGGGCTTGGGGCCGTGGACGATGCCACCACCGGTCATGTGCGGCGCGCGGATCGAACCCTGACGGGCGTTACCCGTGCCCTTCTGCTTGAAGGGCTTGCGGCCGGCACCCGAGACCTCGCCACGACGCTTGGTCGAGTGCGTGCCCTGGCGGGCGGCGGCGCGCTGGGCGACGACGACCTGGTGGATGAGCGGGATGTTCGTCTTGACGTCGAAGATGGCGGCGGGCAGCTCCACGGAGCCGGCCTTGTTGCCGTCGGCCTTCAGGACGTCGAGCGCGAGAGTCGAGTCAGCCATGAGATCAGGCACCCTTCACTGCGTTGCGGACGTAGACGATGCGGCCGCGCGCGCCGGGGACGGCGCCCTTGACGAGCAGCAGACCCTTCTCGACGTCGACGGCGTGCACCGTGAGGTTGAGGACGGTCACGCGCTCGCCACCCATACGGCCGGCCATGCGCATGCCCTTGAAGACGCGGCTCGGAGTCGACGAGGCGCCGATCGAACCGGGCTTGCGGTGGTTGCGGTGCGCACCGTGCGAAGCGGAGACACCCTTGAAGTTGTGGCGCTTCATGACACCGGCGGTGCCCTTGCCCTTGCTGGTGCCGACGACGTCGACCAGCTGGCCGGCCTCGAACAGGCCGTCCACGGTGAGCTCCTGGCCCAGCGAGTAGTCGGCGGCGTCCGCGGTGCGCACCTCGGTGAGGTGGCGGCGCGGCGTGACGCCGGCGGCCTCGAAGTGAGCCGTGAGGGGCTTGTTCACCTTGCGGGGGTCGATCTGGCCGTAGCCGATCTGCACGGCGTTGTAGCCGTCCTTCTCGACCGAGCGGAGCTGGGTCACGACGTTCGGGGCGACCTCGATGACGGTGACGGGAACGAGCTTGCCGTTCTCGTCCCACACCTGGGTCATGCCGAGCTTGGTGCCGAGGAGGCCCTTGGAGATCTTGGAGTTGATGTCAGCCATGTCGAACCTCAGAGCTTGATCTCGATGTTGACATCGGCCGGGAGGTCGAGGCGCATCAGCGAGTCGACGGCCTTGGGCGTCGGGTCGATGATGTCGATGAGGCGCTTGTGGGTGCGCATCTCGAAGTGCTCGCGGCTGTCCTTGTACTTGTGGGGCGACCGGATGACGCACACGACGTTCTTCTCGGTCGGCAGGGGAACCGGGCCCACGACAGTGGCGCCGGCACGGGTCACGGTGTCGACGATCTTGCGCGCGGACGAGTCCAGTCCGGCGTGGTCGTACGACTTCAGGCGAATGCGGATCTTCTGTCCCGCCATTGTCTGCTCACTCTCTTTCTCGCGTCTTACCCGACCCCGGGCATCGGACGCACGGTGGCGCTCTCGCGCCCTGGCACTTCCCCTCGCTTGCGCGAGAGATGCTGCACCGCTGTTCAGCTGTCAAACCGGGCGCACGGCGCCCGGCCCGTCCCTCTCCGCGCGCACGCGCACGGATTCCCTGGGGGATGAGGGGGTTCGGTGTGTGTTCTGCTGCCCGCGGCCCAGGTCCCTGCGCTCTCGCGCCGCCTGTGCACTGCCCTGGCAGTGATCCTGGCGCGCGCCGAGCGCACGCCGGAATGTGGAACTGGTCTAGTCTACGTGGGCCTCGGTCCGGCCGCAAACCCGGGCGTGTCGCGCGCAGCGATCACTCAGAAAAGCCGACGGCGCCGCCCCGTTCGGAGCGGCGCCGCGGACGGCATCCCTGTCAGGAGTTGCCGATGTTCTTGTCGATGTTCGCGCGCGTGCTGTCGATCTTGGCGTGGTGCTCGGCGGGCACGACCTTTTTGATCGCGTCCGCCGCCCCGTCGAGGATCTTGTCGCTGACCTCCTCGGCCTTCTCGCTCTTGAGGGCGTCCTCGATCTTGTCGCGGTTCTCGTCGAGGAGCTTCTTGCTCTTCGCGATGATGTCGTCGACTCCCATGAATCCTCCTCGTGGTCACGCCCGTGGCATCCCGGGCGCCTTCATTCTGGACCGGACGGCGGCGCGAAGGGAACGGGTTGCGCGACTCCCCCGGGCACGACGAAGGGGCCGGGCCCGAAGGCCCGACCCCTGTCGGTTCAGTCCGAGGACTTACTTGATGATCTTGGTCACCGTGCCGGCGCCGACGGTGCGGCCACCCTCACGGATCGCGTAGCCGAGGCCCTCTTCCATGGCGATCGGCTGGATGAGCTCGACCGACATCTCGGTGGTGTCACCGGGCATGACCATCTCGGTGCCCTCGGGCAGCGTGATGACGCCGGTGACGTCCGTGGTGCGGAAGTAGAACTGCGGGCGGTAGTTCGTGAAGAACGGGTTGTGACGGCCGCCCTCCTCCTTGGACAGGATGTACGCCGTGCCCTCGAAGTTGGTGTGCGGGGTGACCGAACCGGGCTTCACGACGACCTGGCCGCGCTCGACGTCGTCACGCTTGGTGCCGCGGAGGAGCAGACCGCAGTTCTCGCCGGCCCACGCCTCGTCGAGCTGCTTGTGGAACATCTCGATACCGGTGACCGTGGTCTTCTGCGTCGGGCGGATGCCGACGATCTCGACCTCGGAGTTGATCGCGAGGGTACCGCGCTCGGCGCGGCCGGTGACGACCGTGCCACGACCGGTGATGGTGAAGACGTCCTCGATGGGCATGAGGAACGGCTTGTCCTTGTCACGCACCGGGTCGGGGATCGACGAGTCGACGGCCTCCATGAGCTCGACGATCGAGTTCACCCACTGCTCGTCGCCCTCGAGAGCCTTGAGGCCCGAGACGCGGACGACGGGGGCGTTGTCGCCGTCGAAGTCCTGCGAGGACAGGAGCTCGCGGACCTCGAGCTCGACGAGCTCCAGGATCTCCTCGTCGTCGACCATGTCCGACTTGTTCAGCGCGACGAGCAGGTAGGGGACGCCGACCTGCTTGGCGAGCAGAACGTGCTCACGGGTCTGAGCCATCGGGCCGTCGGTGGCGGCGACCACGAGGATCGCGCCGTCCATCTGAGCGGCACCGGTGATCATGTTCTTGATGTAGTCGGCGTGACCGGGGGCGTCGACGTGAGCGTAGTGACGCTTCGGGGTCTCGTACTCGACGTGCGAGATGTTGATGGTGATACCGCGCTGGCGCTCTTCCGGCGCCGAGTCGATCGACGCGAAGTCACGCTGGACGTTGGTGGCCGACGGGAACTTGTCGGCGAGCACCTTCGAGATGGCAGCGGTGAGCGTGGTCTTGCCGTGGTCGACGTGACCGATCGTTCCGATGTTCACGTGCGGCTTGGTCCGCTCGAACTTGGCCTTAGCCACTGGGTCCTCCTCAGGACGTTGATTGCGAGGTCGCGGGCGCTGGATTGCGACCGGTTCTTCGCGGGGATGGTTCTCAGATTACTAGAGAGTCGGTATTCAGTTTGAGCGGATGCCGGGAACCTGAGCAGAACCCGGGGTCCCCGGCATCCGTGAGAGCGGTGTTACTCGCCCTTGTTCTTCTGGATGATCTCGTCGGCCACGGCCTTCGGGACATCGGCGTAGCTGTCGAACTCCATCGAGTAGACGGCACGGCCCGAGGTCTTCGAGCGCAGGTCGCCGATGTAGCCGAACATCTCGGACAGCGGCACGTTGGCCCGGACGACCTTGACGCCGGCGGCGTCCTCCATCGACTGGATCTGGCCACGACGCGAGTTCAGGTCGCCGATGACGTCGCCCATGTACTCCTCGGGAGTACGGACCTCGACGGCCATGATCGGCTCGAGGATCGTGGGGTTCGCCTTGCGGACGGCCTCCTTGAAGCCCATCGAGCCGGCGATCTTGAACGCCATCTCGGACGAGTCGACGTCGTGCGAGGCACCGTCGAGGAGGATGGCCTTCACGCCCACCATGGGGTAGCCGGCGAGCACGCCGACGTTCATGGCGTCCTGGAAGCCCTGGTCGGTCGGCGAGATGTACTCGCGCGGGATACGACCACCGGTGACCTTGTTCTCGAACTCGTAGGTCTTGTCGGCCGTGACCTCGAGCGGCTCGATCGCGAACTGGATCTTCGCGAACTGACCCGAGCCACCGGTCTGCTTCTTGTGCGTGTAGTCGTGACGGTCGACGGTCTTGCGGATCGTCTCGCGGTACGCGACCTGCGGCTTGCCGACGTTGGCCTCGACCTTGAACTCGCGCTTCATGCGGTCCACGAGGATGTCGAGGTGCAGCTCGCCCATGCCCTTGATGACGGTCTGACCGGTCTCGGCGTTCTGCTCGACGCGGAACGTCGGGTCCTCTTCGGCGAGCTTCTGGATGGCGACACCCAGCTTCTCCTGGTCGGCCTTGGTCTTGGGCTCGATGGCGACCTCGATGACCGGCTCCGGGAACGTCATCGACTCGAGGACGACCTGGTTCGCCGGGTCGCACAGGGTGTCACCGGTGGTGGTGTCCTTGAGGCCGATGACCGCGTAGATGTGGCCCGCGGTGACGGACTCGACCGGCATCTCCTTGTTGGCGTGCATCTGGAAGATCTTCCCGATGCGCTCCTTCTTGCCCTTGGTCGCGTTGACGACCTGGGCGCCGGAGTCGAGGTGACCCGAGTAGACGCGGATGTAGGTGAGGCGACCGAAGAACGGGTGCGTCACGATCTTGAACGCCAGGGCCGCGAAGGGCTCCTCGCGGTCGGCGTGGCGCTCGATGACGACCTCTTCGTCCTTGGGGTCGTGGGCCTCGATGGCCGGCACGTCCAGGGGCGAGGGGAGGTAGTCGACGACCGCGTCGAGCATCGGCTGCACACCGCGGTTCTTGAACGCCGAGCCGCACAGCACGGGGTAGACCTCGCTGGCGATCGTCATCTTGCGGATGGCGCCCTTGATCTCCTCGTGGGTGAGCTCCTCGCCGCCGAAGTACTTCTCGAGCAGCGCGTCGTCCGACTCCGCGACGGTCTCGAGGAGCTTCTCGCGGTACTCGTTCGCCTTCTCGACGAGGTCGGCCGGGATCTCCTGGATCTCGTACTTGGCGCCCATGGTCACGTCACCCTTGGCGTCACCGGGCCAGACCAGCGCGCGCATGTAGACGAGGTCGATGACGCCGACGAAGTCGTTCTCGGCACCGATCGGGAGCTGGATGACCAGCGGCTTCGCCTTGAGGCGGTTGACGATGGTGTCGACCGTGAAGTAGAAGTCGGCGCCCAGCTTGTCCATCTTGTTGACGAAGCAGATGCGGGGGACGTCGTACTTGTCGGCCTGACGCCACACGGTCTCGGACTGGGGCTCGACGCCCTCCTTGCCGTCGAAGACGGCGACGGCACCGTCGAGGACGCGGAGCGAGCGCTCCACCTCGACCGTGAAGTCCACGTGACCGGGGGTGTCGATGATGTTGATCTGGTTCTTTTCCCAGAAACAGGTGACGGCGGCGGAGGTGATCGTGATGCCACGCTCCTGCTCCTGCTCCATCCAGTCGGTGGTGGCCGCACCGTCGTGCGTCTCGCCGATCTTGTGGTTGACGCCCGTGTAGAACAGGATGCGCTCGGTCGTCGTCGTCTTGCCGGCATCGATGTGCGCCATGATGCCGATGTTGCGGACCTTGTGGAGGTCGGTGAGCACGTCTTGTGCCACGGGTGTCTTCCTTACCTGTTGGGAGGTTGATGCCGGGCCCATCGGAGGGTCCACGACCGGGGTGCGGTCACGGACCCTCCGCGGGTTTTACCAGCGGTAGTGCGCGAAGGCGCGGTTCGACTCGGCCATCTTGTGGGTGTCCTCGCGGCGCTTGACCGCGGCACCGAGGCCGTTCGAGGCGTCGAGGATCTCGTTCTGCAGACGCTCGGTCATCGTCTTCTCACGACGACCCTTCGCGTAGCTCACGAGCCAGCGCAGCGCGAGGGTGTTCGCGCGGTGCGGCTTGACCTCGACCGGAACCTGGTAGGTCGAGCCACCGACGCGGCGGCTCTTGACCTCGAGGGTGGGGCGCACGTTGTCGAGCGCCTTCTTGAGGGTGGCGACGGCGTCCTGGCTGTTCTTCGCCTCGACACCGCGGAGGGCGTCGTAGACGATCGACTCGGCCAGCGACTTCTTGCCGTCGACGAGGATCTTGTTGACGAGCTGGGTGACGACGGGAGCGCCGTACACCGGGTCGTTGACGACGGGACGCTTCGGGGCGGGACCCTTACGAGGCATGGTTCTCAGCCCTTCTTCGCGCCGTAGCGGCTGCGAGCCTGCTTACGGTTCTTGACAGCCTGGGTGTCGAGCGCACCGCGGACGATCTTGTAACGGACACCGGGGAGGTCCTTCACACGACCACCACGGACGAGCACGAGCGAGTGCTCCTGCAGGTTGTGGCCCTCGCCGGGGATGTAGGCGGTGACCTCGGTGCCGTTGCGGAGCTTCACACGGGCGACCTTGCGCATCGCCGAGTTCGGCTTCTTCGGGGTGGTCGTGTACACGCGGGTGCACACGCCGGCCTGCTGGGGGTTCGACTTCAGCGCGGGAGCCTTGGTCTTCGAGACCTTCGGCGAGCGGCCCTTGCGAACCAACTGCTGAATGGTTGGCACGTTCTCTCCTTGATTGTGCTGCACGGTGACAGCGTCGTGTCTCCCCCGACTCGTCGCGCATCTTGCGATTCGTGACGTGTCGGGCTCACGTGTGATCCACCGCGCGCCAGAATGATCGGACGCGGGAGTGGTGGATATGCCGTGGGGGTGGCCTGTTCGCAGACCCGTCCCTGAGATGTGGGAGCCTTCGTCGCCTGGTGTCGTACCGAGGCACGACGCAGCGCGCGCGAGTGCGCACACCCGCCCAATGATACGCGCGTTTCCGCAGGGCGGCAAACGTCCGGCGCCACTCCGGGTGGGAGGATCCTGGATGCCGCCCGAGACGGCTCAGAACGCGACGACGGCGACCACGATCGCGGCCGCCGTCACGGCG
>VGAV01000002.1 GCA_016870695.1 Actinomycetota bacterium
CCCGCACCCGTGTGCCGCACCGCAGGCACGGCCGCCCCGCCCTGCCGGCGACCCAGTGCGAGGACCCCTTCCGGCGGTCCCCCGTCGTGACCTGGTACATCCCGGGCACCGTGGCCGAGAGGCGCAGGCACCGAGCGGCCAGGGCGACGAGGGCATCCAGGTCCGTCCACCCGATCGGGGCGAAGGGATGGATGCCGCGGAGGAACGCGAGCTCGTTGACCCACAGGTTGCCGAGCCCGGCGATCCTCGTCTGGTCGAGCAGTGCCGCCACGAAGGGAAGGGCGGGGTCGCGACGGAGGCGGCGCACGGCCTCGGCGGCATCCCAGTCGTCCCGCAGGGGATCCGGACCGAGCCGGCCCACGACGTCGTGCTCCCGCGCCGTGGGGACGAGCTCCACGACCGGCAGGTCCAGTCCCCAGACCTCCTGCCCGTCGTTCAGGCGCAGCCGCACGCGCGCCGTCTCGCGCGCCGACGCCGGCAGACGCCGTCCCGGACGGGTGACGGTCCAGCTGCCCTGCATGCGCAGGTGCGTGTGCAACGTGGATCCCCCCGAGAACCGGGTGAGCAGGTGCTTGCCGTGCGTGTCGAAGCCGACGATGCGCTCCCCGGCGAGCGATCGGCCCGCCGCGTTGCCGGAGCGCAGCTCGCCGTCGACGACCATGCGGTCCCGCGTGGCGGCGTCGAGCAGCACCCGCAGGCGGTAGACGCTGTCGCCCTCGGGCACGGCTAGGAAGTCGCGTCGCGCCGTGACGCCGCGTCGGGATCGATGTCGCGCAGCGACTCCTCGCGCGGGGCGAGGTCCGGGCGCAGGCGTGTGCCGAACTCGTGGCGCAGTGCGCTCAGCGCCGCCTGCCACCCCGCGAGCCCGTGCACGCCAGGGCCGGGGCTGGTCGAGGACGAGCAGAGGTAGACGCCGTCCATGGGCGTGCGCCAGGGGTCCGGGCTGTAGACGGGACGGCCGAGCAGCTGGGGAAGAGAGGGAGCGCCGGCGGAGATGTCGCCACCGGGAAAGTTCGGGTTCCAGGCGGCGATGTCCACGGCGGTGCGAGAGGTCGACGCGAAGATCGTGTCGCGGAAGCCGGGAGCGAAGCGCTCGACCTGACGGACGACGGCCTCCTCGCGATCCGCCGGGCTGCCGGGTGGGACGTGGGTGTACGCCCAGAGCACGTGCTTGCCCGCCGGGGCGCGGGTCGGGTCGAACAGCGTCGGCTGGGCTGCGAGCACGTACGGCGCGTCGGGCAGTTCTCCCCGCGCGACGGCGTTCTCGGCCGCGGCCACCTCGGCCCGTGTCCCGCCGATGTGCACCGTCCCGGCGCGCGCGACGTCGGCGTTCGCCCACGGCACCGGCTCGGACAGGGCGAAGTCCACCTTCGCCACGCCCCCGCCGTAGCGGAAGCGCTCGAGCTTCCGGCGGTAGCCGGACGGCATCCGGGATCCCGCCAGCCGCACGAGAGCGCGGGGGGTGACGTCGAGCAGCACCGCGCGCGCGGGGGGCAGCTCGTCGAGGGAGGTCACCTCCGTGCCGGTGTGCAAGACACCCCCGTGTGCGCGGACATCGGAGATCATCGCGTCGGCGATGGCCTGGCTGCCGCCCACGGGAATGGGCCAGCCGCGGCCGTGCCCGTACGTCGCCAGCACCAGGCCGGCGCCGCCGGCGGCGATGCTCGGCTGGTGCAGGATCGTGTGCGCCGAGACGCCGGTGATCAGCGCGGGCACCACCTCGTCGCGGAAGCGCTGATTCCACCACGGCCCGCCCTGCTCCAGGGAGCGGATGCCGAAGAAGAACGCGGCCAGCGGGTCGCCGGGGACCCGCAGCAGGGCGTTGCCGGTGAAGTCGGCGACGCCGCGCAGATGATCCACGAGGGGGCGCATGAGCCGCTCGTACGCGGGGCCGTCGACACCGAGCCCCTCTGCGGCGCGCGCGAGGTCGCGGAAGGCGAGGCCGGCACGGCCGCCGTCCAGGGGATGCGCGTACGACACCTCGGGCCGGACGAACGGCACCCGGCGCTCGAGCGCGAACTCGCGGAAGAACCAGGACTCGAACGCGAGCGGGTGCACCGCGGAGCCCACGTCGTGGCGGAAGCCGGGCAAGGTCAGCTCCGCCGTGGACGCCGCACCGCCCAACGTGTCGGCCCGTTCGTAGACGGCGACCGACAGACCCGACCGCGCCAGCGTGACCGCGGCGGCCAGGCCGTTCGGGCCCGACCCGACGATGATCGCGTCGTATCCCTCGCTCATCGGTCGACCGGCTCTTCCTCGGCGGTGGAGACGTGACCGAGCGCCGACGCCCCGCCGGACGTGCCGGGGGCACCGCCCTCAGCGAGGTACGCCAGTCGGTGGAGCGTCTCGGCGTTCCGCCAGCGGGTGACGGCGTCGAAGACGACGTCGGGCAGCAGTCTCGTCGGTCCGGTCACCGGCTCCTCCTGGATCCGCACGACGCACGTGTCGCCGCGCGGCTTGACGTCGATCGCGACGCGCGCGACGCCGATCGGTCCGCCGTGGGGCTCGAGCACCACGCGGCGCGGCGGATCCCACACGCGCACCACGGTCCGGTCGTTGGTGACGATCGGCCAGGAGCCGAACGAGTGGTGCAGAGTCGCGCCCTCGGCGGGCCAGTCCTCCGACACATCGCGCATGCGGGAGGTGCCGACGACCCACAGCGGATAGAGCCAGCCGTTCTCGAGCACGCGGAAGACGTCCTCGGGGGTGCAGCGCATCACCCGGACATTGCGTGCCATGGGACGATCCTGCCCTTCGTCGTCGTCGTCACGGCGGTGGACCCGCCGCGCGGGCGTCGGACCGGCGGACAACGTCGGTCGGGGCGCCTGGATGCCACGCTACGCACGGCACCGCCGACCGCCTCGACCGTTGCGCCCCACCCGCCGCAGCGGGTAACGCGACCTCCGAGGCTCAGCGCTCCCGCGGCGAGCGCGGCAGCACGACCCACACGCGCGTGCCGCCGGTCGGAGCCTCGTCCAGGCCGATGTGCCCGCCATGCGCCTCGACGATGCGCCGGCACGTGGCCAGGCCGATGCCGATGCCCGCCACGTCCGCGTCGTGGCCGCGCTGCATCGGCTCGAACATGCGCTCGCGCAGCTCCGGCTCGACGGCGTCGCCGTTGTCGTCCACGGTGAGCCGCCAGCCGTCCGGCAGCGCCTCGAGGCGCACCTGGACCCGCGGGACCCGCTCCGCCGCCACAGTGAACTTCACGGCGTTCGCGATGAGGTTCTGCAGCAGCACGCGGAGCAGCGTCGGATCCGCGCGCACGAACTCGGAGGCATCCACGCTCACCTGCGCGCCCGTCTCGACCAGGGCGCCGTCCAGGTCCTCGAGCACCGCGTCGACCGTCTCGGCGACGTCGACGTCGCTGAAGTGCGGGCGCGCGCCGCCCATGCGGGCGAAATCGAGGAGGTCGGTGACCATGGCGGTCATGCGTCCGGCGGCGGCCTCGGCGCGGGCGAGGGACTGCGCCGCGCGGGGGGCCTCCGCCATCTCGGGGCTGTCGGCGGCCAGCTCCAAGAAGCCGGAGAGCGCGGTGAGCGGGTTGCGCAGGTCGTGGCTGACTTGCGCGGCGAACTGCTCGAGCTGGGCGTTGGACTCCGCGAGGTCGCGCGTGATGCGGCGAAGCTCGAGCACGTCGATGACCTGGTGCGCAAGGAGGTCGAGGGCATGGCTGTCGGCGGCCGACAGCTCCCCCACCTCGTCGTCGAAGACGCACAGCGTGCCGATAGCGACACCGGATGGCGTGACCAGGGGGCTCGAGGCGTAGAAGCGGACGTTCGCGATGACGCCGGTCACGAAGGGATTGTCGGCGAAGCGCTCGTCGAGGCGCGCATCGGAGACGACGACGCGACCCGGGCGGGAGATGACCGCGGCGCACATCGAGTCCTCGCGGGAGCAGCTCGCCGCTTGGATGCCGACGGCGGCGACCTGATGCTGCATCCGGTCGTCGATGATGTTGATGACGGCCGTTGTGACGCCGCAGATCGTCGCGGCGAGCTCCACGAGACCCTGCAGGTCCGGCTCGGGCGCCTCCCCGACCAGTCGGTACTGCGCGATCGCCTCGCGTCGCGTCACATCGTGCGCTGTGGACACAGCCGTTCCCCTCGAGCTCCCCAGTGAGGTCAGCCTAGGGGACTACACCCTTCCCTTCGTAAGTCCAAGACCCTCGCGCGCGGACGCCCGGGCGACGAAGGTGTGAGGATGAGCGATTCCACCCCCGTTCCCACCGACCCGACCGCGCCCGGCGTCCCCGGAGCCCCGGCGGAGCCCGTCGCCCCGAACCCGGTCGAGCCGACGGCACCGAACCCCGTCGAGCCGACCGTTCCCCTGCCGCCCGAGCCCTCCCCCGAGCCCGTCGGCGCCTTCGCCGACGGCGACGGGGATGCCGTCTCGTCCGACGAGCTACAGGCGGACAACGCCGTCGAGGAGGACATGATCGACGCCGTCGACCCGGGCGGACGTCCCGACTGATCCGTCGGGCCCGCCCCGCGGGACCGGAGACGACGATGCCGCCGCGGTCTTCCGCGGCGGCATCGTCGTGTGGGCGTACGGGTCAGGGATTTCCCCGCGTCCAGAGCAGGAGGATGGCGACCACCTGGAGCACGAGGCATCCCGCGAGGATCGCCGTCCGGCGGCGGGGCGTCGAGGACCATCGCTCGTCGCCGAAGAGCGGCGCCATCGGCATGATGAGGCGGAACGTGCTCTGCTGCGGCAGGAACACGGCGAACAGGTAGAGGCCGTAGCTGAAGCTGTACGCGACCACCATCAGGCCGAGTCGGCGGACCGGGCGCGACCAGATGAGCATGGCGAAGCCGACGACCATCGCGACGACGATCAGGATGCCGACGGGGCCGAGCCACGTCCCCGCCTGACGGAACCACGGGGTGAAGGGCATGAACTCGTCGTTGCCGACGAAGTCGATCCACCACCCGATCTCGGTCCGGATGTAGGCGTTGTGGGTGCCGGTGGCCGCCTGAGCGATGTGGTTCCACGACAGACCGGCCGCGGCGAGACCCATGCCGGTGACGAACAACCCGGCCCACTCGCGGAACGGGAACGGGTCGACGCGGCGGCGGAAGAACCGGACGGCGAAGACGATGCCGAGGCCCAGTGCGAGGGCCAGCACCCCGGGGCGCGTGTACGCGGCGATGAGCCCGATGGGCAGGATCCAGATGTACTGCCGTTTGATCGCGAGCAGCATGGACGCGAACATCAGCATCATGAACAGGCCCTCGCTGTAGCCGAGGACCATGATGAACGACAGGGGCGCGAACGAGAAGATGACCGTGCCCCACCAGGCCGAGCGGGGCGTGGTGACGGTGCGCAGCAGCACGAACAGCAGCCAGGTGGCGCCGAGGCCCGCCGCGACGCTCAGCAGCACGGCGACGACCTGCCACCCCAGCCCCGTGGCGCCCGACAGGGTGCGGATGAGGAACGGGAACACGGGCAGGAACGCCCAGTTGTTCGGCAGGATGTCGCCGGAGACGTTCATCGGCAGCGAGGTCGGGTAGCCCTGCGCGGCGATCTGCCCGTAGCGGTCGGCGTCCCAGCCGGTGAGGTAGTCGAAGAAGGTCCCCAGGCGCTCGTCGTCCGGGCCGAAGCCCCACCGCGCCGCCTTCGCGATGGAGTAGAAGCCCCACAGCATCCCGACGTTCACGAGGCGGGCGACGGCCCACAGCAGCAGGACCTTGGTGAAGGCGCCGCGCTCGAGGGGCACAACCCCCTGCGGCTTCCGCAGGACGTCCGCGGCGTACTCGCGCAGAGCACGGCCGGCGCGGGAATCGAGGAGGCGGCGTCCGCGGTCCCCGAGGCGCGTCGGGACCGTCCGCGGGGACAGCTGGCTCGGCGGTGCGCTCACTCGGAACCTTTCAAGAGGAGGGCGAGGTGACGACGTTGTCGGGCCCGGGAAGTGCATCTGCGCCAGATGGTAGCGGATGCACCCGGACATTCCCCCTGCTTGACTTTCCGGAAGCGGGCCCGGTCAGGCGTTTTCACCCCCGGAGTCACCCTCTCCCGGAGGCGGGAGGGATGGCGTCCGGGATCAGATCAGGAAGATGCTCGCCGCGCCGGGATTGTGCGCGTGCACGAGGACGCCGAAGACGACCGCGTCGAACAGGAGATGGACCGTCACCACGTACCAGAGCGAGCGCGTCTTCAGGAAGAGGAAGCCCTGCACGATCGCGAACGGGATCGTCAGCAACGGCCCCCACGCCTGGTAGCCGAGTTCCCACAGGAACGACACGAAGACGATGGCCTGCAGCAGGTTGGCCGTGAGGTCGGGGAAGTGCCGGCGCAGCAGCACGAACACCGTGCAGATGAAGAACAGCTCGTCCCAGATGCCGACGGCGCCGACCCCGACGAACAGGCGCGCGATGAGCTCCGGGGTGTCCACCACCGGCCAGTTCGTGTAGACGCCCGAGGTGATGAAGTAGAACGGCAGGATCAGGTAGCCGAGCACGATCACGCCGGCGAGCCATGCCCACTGCCACCAGGTCCAGCGCCCGCCACCGCGCCACGGGAAGGCGATCGCGCGATCGCGGTACACGAAGCGCGACACGACGTAGGGAACGACGACGGCCCCGCCGAGCGCGAGCGTGAAGCGGACGAACGCCGCGTCGTCGAGCTCGGCGTGCAGCGGGATGAGGCTGACGATGAACTGACCGACCGCGACCAGCGACACGTCACGGGCGATGCTCGGCTCGGCGGTCCCCCGGCGCGCCCCGGCGGGCGGCAGGACCGGCACGCCCCGCAGGCGGTCGACGAGGACCCCGGATGCCACGGCCAGCACGAGCAGCACCCACCCAAGCCACACGACCTGGACGACGAAGAGCGCGGGGGCGGCGAAGCACACCAGCAGCGCAGGGACGAGCTTGGGCGTCCACGTGGAACGCTCGTGCACAGGCACCGCGGTGTGCGCGGTCACGGGGAGACCCGGGTGTAGGTCAGGTCGCGGATGTCGCGTCCGACGCGCAGGCCCTTGCGCTCGAACGCGGTCAGCACGCGCCCGTCGTAGCGCTCGGCCCACTCCCCCGCGAAGGCACGGTCGAAGTCGGGGGCCTCGTCGAGCACCTCGCGCATCTGGTCGGCGTAGTCCTGCCAGTCCGTCGCCAGGCGCAGGACGCCGCCCGGGCGCAGCGCTCGCGCGGCGACGCGGGTGAAGTCGGGTGCGATGAGCCGTCGCTTGGTGTGCTTGTTCTTGTGCCAGGGGTCCGGGAAGAACACCCACAGCTCGTCGACCGAGCCCTCCGGGAGCAGGTGCTCGAGCACCTCCGGTGCGTTGGCCTCCGCGAGGCGCAGATTGCGCACCCCCTCCCGGTCGGCGTCGAGCATCGTGCGGGCGAGCCCGGCGCGGAAGACCTCGACGGCGAGGAAGTCGCGGTCGGGATGGGCGGCGGCGGCCGCGACGATCTGGTGCCCCTGGCCCGACCCGATCTCGACCGTCAGCGGCGCGCGGCGGCCCCACACCTCCGCGGGGTCGACGGCGGTGCCCGCGCGGACGCTGGTCGCGGCGGTGCCGCGCTCCACCGGCAGCAGGTAGAAGGGCGAGTGGTCGGCCCAGGCGCGGTCCTGCGCCTCGGACATGCGCCCGCTGCGGCGCACGAACGACACCGGCTTGTCGCGGAAGACGGGGGTGTCCATGGCATCCAGGGTAGGCGTCCCCTCCGGCGCGGACGGCGCGAGAGGGGCCCCGGATGCCGCGGAGGCGTCCGACGCGACGGCGCGCTTGCGGCCGCTCACGGGACGGTCACGAAGTCGATGAGCTCCTCGACCCGACCGAGCAGCGCCGGCTCGAGGTCGCGGAAGGTGGTGACGCGGGACAGGATGTGCTGCCAGGCACGGGCGAGGTCGGCCTGCTCCTCCGCGGGCCAGCCGAGGGCCCGGCAGACGCCGACCTTCCACTCCACGCTGCGCGGCACCTCGGGCCAGGCGCGGATGCCGAGGGCTCGCGGCGTCACGCACTGCCAGACGTCCACGAAGGGGTGCCCGACGATGCGGAGGTGGGCCCCGTGACGGCCCGCCATGATCCGCTCGGCGATGCGGGACTCCTTGGACCCGGGGACGAGGTGGTCGACCAGCACGCCGTATCGTCGTTCGGCCGTCGGGGGCTCGGCATCCAGGGTCTGCTCCAGCAGGTCGACGCCCTCGAGGAACTCCACGACCACGCCCTCGGCGCGCAGGTCCGCGCCCCACACCTTCTCCACGAGCTCCGCGTCGTGCTTGCCCTCCACGAAGATGCGGCTGGCCCGCGCCGTGCGCGCGCGCGGGTCGTCGACGGCGAACGAGCCCGAGGCGGTGCGCGTGCGTCCCTTCGGGGCCGCGGCGGGAGGCGTCAGGACGACGGGCGCGCCGTCGACCAGGAAGCCGCCGCCCAGGGGGAAGAGACGTCGCTTTCCGAACCGGTCCTCCAGCTCGACGTTCATCCCCTCCACGCGGGTGACCGCGCCGCAGAACCCGTCCCCGGCGACCTCGACGACGAGGTCGACGGAGGCCTCCACGCGGCCGACCTTCGTCCGCCCCGCCTCGCGCCACCCCCGGGCCAGCACGTCGGTCCCGTAGCGATCGTCCATCCCGCACCTCCAAGCGTCCGAGCCTAGGCGGCCCGGGAAGGCGGGCGGCGTGGGCGCGCCGACGGGGTGCGCTGTGAGCGGACGCATCGGCCTTCCCCCCTGTCGGCGGGGGTTTATAGAGTTGAACGGATCGGCGGAGGAAGGCGGACGCATGGGGGCGGCGAAGACGACGCGCATCGTGGCGGCACTCTCGGGTGCGCTGCTGCTGGGCGCCCCGACGGCCGCCGTCGCCGAGACGCCGCCGTCGCTCGGCTCGTCGTGGGTCGTGGACCGCGCCGACGTGATGACCGCCGCACAGGAGGCGCAGGTCGAGGAGCGCCTCGAGCGCCTGTCGCAGGACACCGGTCTGGACCTCTGGGTCGTCTACGTGGATGCCTTCGCCTCGCCGACCGACCCCGCCGACTGGGCCAACGAGACGGCCAACCGCAACGGACTCGGGCCCCGCCAGTACGTGCTCGGCGTCGCCGTCGACGAGGTCGGGAGCAGCTTCTACCTGTCCGGCGACGTCGATGACGGCGAGCTGTCGGCCGACCAGCTCACCGCGATCGAGAACGACCGCATCGCCCCCCGCCTCGCGGAGTCCGACTGGGCCGGCGCGGCGACGGCCACGGCCGACGGCCTGCAGACCGAGCAGGCGGCGGCGCGCAGCACGGCCGGCGGGACCGGCGGCGGTCTCGGCCCTGTCCTGCTCATCGTGGCCCTCGTGGTGATGATCGGCGGGGGCCTGCTGTGGTTCGGGCTGCGCCGCCGCCGCGCCGCCGCGAGGGCGCAGGCGCCGCAGGAGAGCGTCGAGGAGCTCGCACGGCGCGCCGGGTCCGCGCTCGTGGCCACCGACGACGCCGTGAAGGACAGCGAGCAGGAGCTCGGATTCGCCCGCGCGCAGTTCGGCGAGGAGACCGCCGCGCCGTTCGTCGAGGTGCTTGCACGCGCCCACGCCGACCTCGACCGCGCGTTCGCTCTCCAGCAGTCCCTCGACGACGACACCCCGGAGACCCCCGAGCAGCAGCGCGACGCCTACCTCGAGATCCTCCGGCTGTGCGCGTCGGCTGATGAGGCCCTGGATGCCAAGGCGGCGGACTTCGACGATCTGAGAGCCCTCGAGGCGGACGCTCCGGCAGCGCTCGCCCGCGTCGACGAGCGACGCGCCGCCGCCGCCGCGGCCCTCGACGCGACGGCGGCCGAGCTGGACCGCCTGCGCGAGCGCTACACCGGCGACGCGCTGACGGCCGTCGCCGACAACCCCGCCCAGGCCCGGACGCGCTTGGAGTTCGCCGCGGTCCAGGCCGACACCGCCCGCACCGCCGTCGCCGCGGGGCGGAGCGGCGAGGCCGCCGTCGCCATCCGCGCCGCGCAGACGGCCGTCGGCGAGGCCGAGACGCTCGAGCGCGCCGTGACCACGCTGTCGACCGACCTCGCCGCGGCCGAGCGCCGTGCGCCCGACCTGATCGCCGAGATCGAGGCCGGGATCGCGGGCGCCGTGGCCGTCCCCGATGCCGACGGGCGTGTGGCCGGCGCGGTCGCCGGGGCGCGGGCGCAGCTGGCGTCCGCCCGCGAGGCGCTGACGCCCGACCGGCTCGACCCGATGCGCGCCCTCACGGGGCTGCAGGCCGCCGACGCCGCGCTCGACGAGGTCGTCGCCCGCGCCCGGGATGCCGACGAGCGGCAGCGACGGGCAGCGGCACAGGTCGACGCCGCCCTCGCGCAGGCGCGGGCGCAGGTCTCCGCCGCCGAGGACTTCATCTCCGCCCGCCGGGGCGCGGTGGGTGTGACGGCGCGCACGCGTCTGGCCGAGGCGGCATCCGCTCTCGTCCAGGCGGAGCAGCTGCGCGCGGCCGACCCGACGTCGGCCCTGGCGGCGGCCCAGCGCTCGGCGGAGCTGGCCGCGCAGGCCGGCTCCCTCGCGCAGAACGACGTGGGCGCCGTCGGCGCCGGAGGCGGCGGGTCCGACCTGCTGACCGGCATGATCGGCGGCATGGCCGTCAATGCGCTGCTCGGCGGCGGTCGCCGCGGCGGCTTCGGCGGCGGCGGTCTCGGCGGTCTCATGGGCGGCGGGTCGTCGCGCGGCGGCGGTTTCGGCGGCGGCTTCGGCGGCGGGGGCGGGCGCTCCCGGTCCGGCGGAGGCTTCGGCGGAGGCGGCGGGCGGGCCCGGGCCGGCGGCGGACGGGTGGGCCGCCGCTGATCCCCGGCCGTGGCCGCACCGGCCGGACACAGAAAACTCGTAGCATCCGCCACCAGACTCGACACCGTCTCCCTCAGGAAGGAACACCCCGCATGGCCAAGCAGTCCATCTTCGGTCGCATCTCGACCCTCGTCCGCGCGAACGTCAACGCGCTCCTCGATCAGGCCGAGGACCCGCAGAAGATGCTCGACCAGCTCGTCCGCGACTACTCGAACTCGATCGCCGACGCCGAGTCCGCCATCGCCGAGACCATCGGCAACCTGCGCCTGCTCGAGCGGGACCACCAGGAGGACGTGCAGGCCGCCGCGGAGTGGGGCAGCAAGGCCCTCGCCGCCAGCCGCAAGGGCGACGAGCTCCGCGCGTCCGGCAACGCCGGCGAGGCCGACAAGTTCGACAACCTCGCCAAGATCGCGCTGCAGCGTCAGATCACCGCCGAGTCGGAGGCGAAGTCGGCCGAGCCCACCATCGCCGCGCAGACCGAGGTCGTCGACAAGCTCAAGGACGGGCTCAACGGCATGAAGACCAAGCTCGACCAGCTGAAGTCGAAGCGCGGCGAGCTCCTCGCCCGCGCCAAGGTCGCCGAGGCCCAGAACAAGGTCCACGACGCCGTGAAGTCGATCGACGTCCTGGACCCGACCAGCGAGCTCGGCCGCTTCGAGGACAAGATCCGCCGCGAGGAGGCCCTCGCCGCCGGCAAGCAGGAGCTGGCCGCGTCCAGCATCGACGCGCAGTTCAACGCCCTCGAGGACGTCGGCGAGCTGACCGAGGTCGAGGCGCGGCTGGCCGCGCTGAAGACCGGCGGCCCCCAGCGCGCAGCGATCGACGCCCCCAGCCCCGACCTCTGATCGACCCCGCGGGAGCGCACCGTCGGCGTCGGCCGGGCGGTGCGCTCCCGTCCTTCTCCTCGGAGTGACCGGATGACGCGTTTCGTCGTGGCCCCGCAGTGGCAGGGATCCTCCTCGCCGCGGGCGATGCAGCTCATCGACGGTGCCGAGGCGATCGCGGGCGACCTGCCCCGCGCCTCGACCACCGTCCTCGATCCCCTGCCCGAGGCCGGCGACGCCCAGGGCACCGGTGTGCACCGCCTCAGCGCGCTCGTGCGCATGCGCGCCCTCATCGAGGACGCCCTGGGCTCCGGCGACGGCCCGACGGTCCTGGTGGGCGGCGACTCCGGCGTCACCCTCGCCGCCGTGTCCGCCGTGGCCGGCGACGACCTCGCCGTGGTGTGGCTCGACGCCCACGCGGATCTGCACACCGCCGAGACCAGTCCGAGCGGCGCCTTCCACGGCATGGTCCTCCGGGCCGTCGCGGGAGAGGGCGAGGAGCTGTTGCGCCTGTCCCCCGGCATCCCTCCCTCCCGGCTCGTCCTCGCCGGAACGCGGACGATGGCCGCCGAGGAGGTCCGCTACGCCGCCGAGAACGGCCTGCGCCGTCTGTCGGCGAACGATCTCGCCGACCCCGCCGCCCTCGCCGAGGCCGTCGTCGCGACCGGCGCCTCCCGCGTCTTCGTGCACGTGGACCTCGACGTCCTCGACCCGGCCGAGATCTCCGGCGTCGCCCTGCCCGAGCCGTTCGGCGTGCCGGCAACCGACCTCGTGGCATCCCTCCGCCGTCTACGCGAGACCGTCCCCCTGGCCGGAGCGAGCCTGACGGAGTTCTCCCCGTCGTCGCCCACCGCGGCCGTCGACGACCTCGGCACCATCCTGCGGATCATCGGGGCGCTCGCATGAGCCCGATCCCGAGGCCCCCGGCCGACTGGCGCGAGCGCGCGGACGCCGCCG
This sequence comes from Actinomycetota bacterium, assembly GCA_016870695.1. Lineage (GTDB taxonomy): Bacteria > Actinomycetota > Actinomycetes > Actinomycetales > Microbacteriaceae > Microbacterium. The sequence continues at coordinate 12,531 of VGAV01000002.1, forward strand.
TCCGCCGGGGACGCCGGTGGGACCGGCTGATCCCGTCCGTGCTGCTGGACTCGCCGATCAGCCGGGCCGGTTACTGGTACGGCTGCGCCCTCGGTCGCGTGTGGGGCGGACTGTGGAGCACCGGACGGGTCGAGCACCGCAACGGCCTCCGGGTGTTCCGGGGGATGCCCGCGTGGGCCTTCCCCCGCGGCGGCGTCTGCGTGGGCGACTGCTTCCTCACCGGTGACGCCCGTCCGACCGACGCCGTGCTCCGGCACGAGGCCGTGCACGAACGTCAGTGGCGCCGCTACGGCTTCCTCATGCCCGTTCTGTACTGGCTGGCGGGCCGCGATCCGCTCCGCAACCGCTTCGAGATCGAGGCAGGACTCATCGACGGCAACTACGTCCCGCGGGGGTCCTGAGGACGACGGGATGCCACCCCTCGCGGGAGCGGCCGGCGGTCAGCGGGAGGTGGCCAGACCGAACCGCGCCGGCGTGTGGATCGCCGTGGCGTCCACGCCGTGGCTGTGGGTCAGGTCGTCGACGATCTCGGCCGTGCCGAGGTAGGCGCCGAGAAGGAAGACGCGCGTCGCGTCGTCGTCGCAGCACAGCATCTCGCCGGCCCACCCGGAGACGGCCCGCACGACCGCCTGGCCGGGGGCGCAGGCCGCCCCGGTCCCGGGGGCTCCGCCGCGGCGCGAACGGTCGAGCCAGCTGACCGTCATGCGCGGAGGCGCGGTGACGACGCCGATCCAGGTGGCATCCGGAACCTCGATGAACACCCGCCCGGTCGAGCAGATCGGCAGCGTGGCGAGCAGCGCGTCGAGCTCGGCGAGAGAGGTCTCGTCGGCGGTCACGAGGTGCTGGACACGGGTGTGCCGCGACGCACGGCAGGCGGCGTCGTTGTGCTCGGTGGGGGGAACCATGATGCGACCATCATACCCCCGATGAAGGGTTGCCTTACCTGTGTCCCGGCTCGGAAACCGGCGGCCCTCCGTCGACCAGGACCGCACGGAGGGCGTCGAGCTCGTCGTCCGTCATCCCGTGGGCGCGGAGATACCCGGCCGGCGAGCCGTAGGCGCGGTCGAGGCGGTCGAGGAGGGCCCGCATGACCGGGGCGGGCGAGCGGGTGGCGAGGTCCTCGGCGTGCACGTTGTCGGGGTACACCGCCCGGATGCTCTTCAGCACGTGCGCGTTGCGCTCCGGCGAGAGCATCGACTCCGTGCGGGCGTAGTCCGCGATGACCGCCTCGCGGTCGACCCCCGCCGCGGCGAGCGCGAGGGCGACGGTGACTCCCGTCCGGTCCTTGCCGACCGTGCAGTGGACGAGCACCGGCTGCTGCGCGGCGACGGCGCGGACGGCCTCGACGACGCGGTCGGCGGATTCCTCGACGATCGCGGAGTAGAGATCCTCGAGGCTGAGGTCGCGCGCGAAGAAGGAGGCGACGGACCCGAGGAAGAGCGGCACGCGCTGCACCTCGCAGGCGAGGTCGTCGAGGCGGCTCGGCGAGCGGGCGACCTCGGCGTCGTCGCGCAGGTCGACGATCCTCCGGATGCCGAGGTTTCGCATCGTCGCGACGCCGTCGTCGTCGAGGCCCACGAGGTTGCCGGAGCGGAAGAGGACGCCCGGGCGGGTGCGCCCCTCCCCCGCGGGCAGGCCGCCGACGTCGCGGAAGTTGGTGGCCCCGGAGACGAGGGATGCCGTCACGTCGCGGCCCCGTCATGGGCGTGCGGCGCGCGCGGGGCGGTGGTGGCCGGCGGAGGGGTGCCGCCGACGACGGCGGCCGTGCCGCCGGAGCGGGGCGGCACCGGGTAACGGCCGGCGATCGCGACGCGGTTGAACGCGTTGATGGCGACGAGGATCCAGCTGAGCGCGACGTACTCCTCCTCGCTGAGGATCCCGCCGGCGTGGTCGTAGACCTCGTCCGGGAGGCCGTCCTCGTGGATGAAGACGAAGGACTCCGTCAGTTCCAGGGCGGCGCGCTCGCGCTCGTCGAAGACGCCGGACTCCCGCCACGTGGCGACCTGCGCGATGACGTCCGCGTCGAGGCCGGCGGCGACGGCCGCCTCCACGTGCACGCGCACGCAGTAGGCGCAGCCGTTGAGCTGCGACGCGTGGATCTGGACGATCTCGCGCAGGCGCGCGTCGATGCCGGCGCGGGCGGCGAGCCCGCCGACCGTGGTGGAGAACGCGCGCAGCGCGGCGTACGCCTCGGGGGCCTTCTTCGACAGGTGCACGCGACGTTCCTCGCCCATGGCGACAGCCTAGGCCCGGGCTGCGCCCACGCTGACTTGTCGCAGATGTACGTCGCGAACCTGTCCGAGCGTACATCTGCGACAAGTCAGCGCCCCAGGCAGCACTGAGGACCGGTGGCGCCGCGGCGACGGGGGTGGAAGGGTAAGCGGGTGCCCGCCGACGACGAGTTCTCGTTCCTGCCCGCCCAGGCCGCCGCCGCGGCCGCGCCGCTCCCCCGCGTCGAGCGCCGCACCCTGTCGCTCCCCGACGGGCGCGTCCTCAGCGGACTGGCCTGGGGCGACGCCCCGCCCGCGGTGACCCTGCTGCACGGCGCGGGGCTGAACGCGCACACCTGGGACACGACGCTCCTGCATCTCGGCCTCCCCGCCCTCGCGCTCGACCTCCCCGGCCACGGCGACTCGTCCTGGCGCGACGACGCGGCGTACGTCGCGCGCGTCCTGGCCCCGGACGTCGTCGCGGCGCTCGAGCAATGGACCGGCCGGCCGCAGACGCTCGTGGGCCACTCGCTCGGCGGGCTCACGGCGGCGGCGGTCGCGGCGGCGCGGCCCGACCTCGTCGAGCGGCTGATCGTCCTGGACATCACCCCCGGCGTGAACCCCAGCGCCGGTCCCGCGCAGATCCGGGCGTTCTTCGCCGGGCCGACCGACTGGGCCTCCCGCGACGAGCTCGTGGAGCGCGCCCTGTCGTTCGGGCTCGGTGGGTCGCGCGCCGCCGCGGAGCGCGGCGTCTTCCTGAACTCCCGGGTGCGCCCGGACGGGCGCGTGGAGTGGAAGCACCACTTCGCCCACCTGGCCGCGGCCGCCGCCGCCGGCGGCTCGGCGGACACCGGGACGCCCGACGCGGTCCGGGCCGTCCTCGCGGAGACCGGCTGGGAGGACCTCGCCGCGGTCCGCACGCCCCTCGACCTCGTCCGCGGCGAGCGCGGCTTCGTCACGGCCGCCGACGCGGACGAGCTGCTCCGCCGCCATCCCGGCACCGCCGTGCACGCCCTGCCCACCGGCCACAACCTGCACGAGGAGGATCCGGCGGCCCTCGCCGCGCTCCTCCGGGAGATCATCGACAAGCGCTGAGCGGCCAACGTCCGGTGCCCGCGACGGCCGCCGTCCCCGATCGTCACACGGCATCGGGCGTATGCGGGTGAAAGTAGGCTGTCACCACCCCTGCACGGCATCCCACAGCACCCGGATGCTTCGGCCTGCGAAAGGAACCCCCGCAATGCTGCGCCGCACCGCCCTCGCCACGAGCGCCCTCGTCCTCGGAGCGCTCGTGCTGACTTCCTGCACCGGCACCTCGGACGCTCCCACCGCGACCGGCACGCCCGACCCGGACGCGACGCTGACCGTGCGCCTGACGCTCGAGCCCACCAACCTCGACATTCGCCGGACGAACGGCGCCGCCCTCGAGCAGGCCCTCATCGACAACGTGTACCAGGGGCTCGTGACCCGCGAGGGCGCCGAGGACGGCACGGTCTCGATCGCCCCGGCCCTCGCCACCGAGTGGACCGTGTCCGACGACGGCCTCACCTACACCTTCTCCCTCCGCGAGGGCGTCACCTTCCACGACGGCAGCGAGCTGACCGTCGACGACGTCGTGGACTCGCTGCAGAGCACCAAGGACGACGCGACCCTGCAGGGCAGCGCGGACCTCGCCGGCGTCTCGTCGATCACGGCCCCGGACGCGTCGACCGTCGTCGTGACGCTCGCCCAGCCGAACATCGACTTCCTCTTCACGCTGACCGGCCGCGCCGGTCTCATCTTCAACGCCGGCGACACGACCGACCTCGCGACCGCCGCGAACGGCACCGGCCCCTTCCGCCTGCAGTCGTGGAACACCGGCGACAGCCTCGTGCTCGAGCGCAACGACGACTACTGGGGCGACCCCGCGGGCGTCGCGGAGGTCGTGCTCGACTACATCCCGGACCAGAGCGCCGCGGTGAACGCCGCCGTCAGCGGCGACGTCGACGTCGCCCTCGAGATCGACCCCGAGCTGCAGAGCCAGCTCGAGGGCGGCGACTTCGACCTGCGCACGGGCCTGACCACCGACAAGGGCACCCTGGCGTTCAACAACCAGCGCGCGCCGCTGAACGACGAGCGGGTGCGCGAGGCGCTGCGCCTGTCGATCGACCACGACGCCCTCGTCGAGGCCCTCGGCACCGGGGAGACCCTCTACGGTCCGATCCCGCCGCTCGACCCCGGCTACGAGGACCTGTCGGACACCCTGTCGTACGACCCCGACCGCGCCCGCGAGCTGCTCGCCGAGGCCGGCGTCTCCGACCTGGACCTGACCCTGACGATCCCCAGCGTCTACGACACGACGCTGCCGACCTTCCTCGTGTCGTCGTTCGCCGACATCGGCGTGACCCTCGAGGTCGACTCCGTCGAGTTCCCCGCCTGGCTGCAGGACGTGTTCCAGAACAAGGACTACGACCTCAGTTTCGTCCGCCACGTGGAGGCGCGCGACTTCGGCAACTGGGCGAACCCGGACTACTACTTCGGCTACGACAACGCGGAGGTCCAGGACCTCTACGCCCGCGCCCTGGCCACCACCGACGAGGACGAGTCCTCCGCACTGCTGTCCGAGGCGGCCCGGATCGTCGCCGACGAGGACGCCGCCGACTGGCTGTTCCTCTCCACGCCGATCGCCGCCGTCGGCACTCACGTCGCGAACTTCCCGCAGAACTCGCTGAACGTGCGGATGCCGCTGGCGGAGACGACGGTCTCGGCGGAGTGATCCGTTACGCGCTGACACGGCTGGGCCTGCTCGTGCTGGGCCTGGCCGTGGCCAGCGTGCTGATCTTCGTCTCGCTGCGCGTGCTGCCGGGCGACGTCGCGCAGCTCATCGCCGGCACGGAGTCCACCCCCGCGCAGGTCGAGGCGCTGCGCGAGAGCCTCGGACTGAACACGCCGCTGCCGGTGCAGTACCTGGACTGGGTGGGGGGCCTCCTGCGCGGCGACCTCGGCACGTCGCTGCTCACCGGCGCTCCCGTCGCCGCCGAGCTCGGGGACAAGGCTCAGGTCACCGTCCCGCTGGGGATCATGTCCCTCCTCGTCGCGCTCGTCATCGGGGTGCCCTTCGGGGTGCTCTCGGCGATCCGCCGCGGCCGTGCCGACGGAACGGCCGTCGGCGTCGGGGCGCAGGCGCTCGCGGCCGTCCCGGTGGTGTGGGCGGGGATGATGCTCGTCGTCGTCTTCGCCGTGTGGCTGGGCTGGCTGCCGCCGCAGGGCTTCCCCCGCTCGGGGTGGGCCGACCCGGCCGCGGCGCTGCGCGCGCTCGTGCTGCCGGCCCTCACCATCGGGGTGGTGGAGGGGGCGATGCTGCTGCGCTTCGTCCGCAGCGCGACGCTGCAGGCGATCGGGCAGGACTACGTCCGCACCGCCGCCGCGAAAGGGCTCACGCGCACCCGCGCCCTGCTCACCCACGGTCTGCCGAACGTGGGACTGTCGGTGATCACCGTGCTCGGCCTGCAGATCGCCGGGATCGTCGTGGGGGCCGTCGTCATCGAGCAGCTCTTCACCCTCCCGGGCGTCGGACGGATGCTCGTCACCGACGTGGCCACCCGCGACCTGCCCAAGGTCCAGGGCGAGCTGCTCGCCCTCACCGGCTTCGTCCTCGTCGTCGGATTCCTCGTCGATCTGGTCCACCGCCTGATCGACCCGCGGCAACGGGAGGCCTCGTGAGCGCGACCGACCCCCGCCGCGACGAGCGGGCCTCCACGCCCGGCGCGCGTCGGCGTCCCGGCATCCGTCCCGCCCGCCGGAGCGCCTCGCGCGACCGGCGCCGCACCCTGGGCCGCCTGTGGGCGCTCGGCACCGGCCGCTTCGGTATCGCCGTCGTCGCCGTCGTCGTGCTGACCGCGCTCCTGTCGCTGGTCTGGACGCCGTTCGACCCCGCGGCGGTCGACGTGCGGGCGCGGTGGGAGGGGCCGTCGTGGCCGCACCTGCTCGGCACCGAGGACAACGGTCGCGACATCCTCAGCCTCCTCATGGCCGGAGCCCGCACGACCGTGCTGGTCGCGGTCGGCGCGGGCCTCGTCGCCACCGTCGTGGGCCTCGGCCTGGCGGCCCTCGGCGCGCTCACGCCGCGATGGGTGCGGGAGGGCGTGGCGGTCCTCGTCGACATCCTCATCGCGTTCCCCGTCCTCATCATCGCCATGATGATCTCCGCGGTGTGGGGCGGATCTTTGTGGGTCGTCGTGTGGTCGGTCGGCATCGGCTTCGGCGTGAACATCGCCCGCGTCACCCGGCCGGAGCTGCGCCGGGTGCTGCACAGCGACTTCGTGCTCGCCGGGCGCGCGAGCGGGCTCACCGGCGCGCAGAACCTGCGGCGTCATCTCCTCCCCAACGTCGCCCCCGTCTTCATCGTGCAGCTGTCGTGGGGCATGGCCGTCGCCGTCCTCGCCGAGGCGGGCCTGTCCTACCTCGGCTTCGGCGCCCCGATCACCCAGCCGTCGTGGGGCGTGCTGCTCAGCGACCTGCAGAGCTACATCGCCGTGCACCCGCTGACGGTCGTCTGGCCCGGCCTGGCCATCACCCTGACGGTCCTGGGACTCAACCTCCTCGGGGACGCGCTCCGCGAGGCGAGCGACCCGACGCTGATGCCGCGGACCCGCGCCGCCCGGACGCCGGTCCCGGAGGTGATCGCGTGAGCCTCGTCGTCCGGGATCTGCGGATCGAGATCGACGGGAGGGCCGTCGTCGACGGCATCTCCTTCGACGTCCCCGACGGCGCCCGCCTGGGTCTGATCGGCGAGTCGGGGTCGGGCAAGTCGCTCACCGCTCTGGCCATCCTCGGCCTCCTCCCGGATGGCGCGACCGCGAGCGGAAGCGTCCGCTGGGACGACCACGAGATCCTCGGCCTCCCGGACCGCGAGCTCGCTCGGCTGCGCGGCGACGACATCGGCATCGTCTTCCAGGACCCGCGCACGGCGATCAACCCCATCCGCACGGTCGGACGCCAGATCGGCGAGGCCGTGCGCATCCACGAGCGCGTCTCCCGTCGCGAGGCGCTGCGCCGGGCCGTCGTCGAGGCGGAGCGGGTCGCCCTGCCCGATCCCGAGCGCATCGTCGCGCGCTATCCGCACCAGCTCTCCGGCGGACAGCGCCAGCGCGTCGCGATCGCGATGGCCCTCGCCTGCCGTCCACGCCTCCTCATCGCCGACGAGCCGACGACGGCGCTGGACGTCACCATCCAGGCGGGGATCCTCTCGCTGCTGCGGTCGCTCGTCGCCGACGCCGGCATGTCGCTCGTGTTCATCACGCACGACCTCGCAGTGCTCGCGCAGGTCGCCACGCACGCCGTCGTCCTCGAGCACGGGCGGGTCGCCGAGCGTGGCACGGTGGCGGAGCTGCTCCGCGCCCCCGCGGCCCCCATCACGCGGGCCCTCGTCCGCGACGCGACCGCGACCCTGTGGCATCCCGAGATCGGACGGAGGGATGCCGCCGCCCCGGGGCCGTCGCCGACCCCGCCCGGCCGCACGCCCGACGACGCGACACCGGAGGGCGAGCGCGCATGAGCGACACGATCATCCATGCGCGGGGGCTGTCGCGCTCGTACCCGGCGCCCCGCACCCCCGGACTCGGGCGGGCGGCGCGGACGACCGCCCTTGAGGACGTCGACCTCTCCGTCCTGGCGGGCTCGGCCGTCGGCGTGATCGGCGAGTCGGGGTCGGGCAAGTCCACGCTCATCCGTCTGCTGCTGGGTCTGGACGTCCCCACCGCCGGGACGGTCGAGGTCGACGGACGCCCGGTGGACGCACGCGGTTCGGCGCGGTCGCTGCACTGGCTGCGGCGCCAGACCGGCATCGTCTTCCAGGACCCCTATGCCTCCCTCGATCCGCGGATGAACGTCGGGCGCATCGTCGGCGAGCCGCTGTGGGCCCTCGACATCGACGGCGATCGGCGCGCCCGCGTCGCCGAGGTGCTCCAACAGGTCGGGCTGGACGCCGACATGGCCGAGCGCTTCCCGCACGAGTTCTCCGGCGGTCAGCGTCAGCGGATCGCCCTCGCGCGCGCCATCGTCCACCGTCCGCGCATCCTCGTCGGGGACGAGCCCCTCTCGGCGCTCGACGTCACCGTCCGCGCGCAGATCCTCCGGCTCCTCGCCCACCTCCGCGCGGAGGAGCAGCTGACCCTCGTCCTCGTGTCGCACGACATCGGCGTCGTGCAGAACGTGTGCGAGCAGGTGGTCGTCATGAAGGACGGCAAGGTCGTCGAGCAGGGTCCCACCGAGAAGGTGCTGCTGCAGCCGCAGGCGGCGTACACGCGGGCGCTGCTGGCATCCATCCCGACCCTGCCGTCCTAGGGCCTCGGGCCGGGCGCCCGGGGCGGGATGCCGCAGGGGCGGCGCCGTCGGCTCCGGGGACATGCGCCGCGGCCGGGACAGGGCGAATCTGGAGTGCCGGCGCCTGTCGCAGGTTCGTCGCCTGCTCCGGATGCGCGGCACCCCGAGCGGAGGATCGACGGCGGAGGCAAGCGGTCCGGGGATGTCGGGAGCGGGCGCTACTCTCGCCGCATGGCAGCCGGAATCGTCCCCCCGTTCCTCCTCGACCGCATCGCCTCGACCGACGACCCGCGTCTCGCGCGCGCGGCCGCGGCGGCCCGCAAGACCCTCGCGATGCCGCGTCCGCCGCGGCCCGCCCGGACGCGGCTGCGCCTGTCCATCGACGAGGGCGCGCTCGTCGCGGAGGCCGTCCCCGCCCCCGACCGCATCATCTCCGACGCGCAGAACGCGGAGCTGCTGCCCGGTCGCCGCGTGCGCAGCGAGGACGAGCCCGCCACAGGCGACGCGGCGGTCGACGAGGCCTACGACGGCCTGGGCGCGACCTACGACTTCTTCTGGGACGCCTTCGCGCGCGACGGGATCGACGGCGCCGGCGGCTCCCTGCTGGCGACCGTGCACTTCGGCGACGACTACGACAACGCCTTCTGGAACGGCGAGCGCATGGTGTTCGGCGACGGCGACGGGGAGGTCTTCGTCGGGTTCACCCGGTCGCTGAGCGTCATCGCGCACGAGCTCGCGCACGGTGTGACCGAGGCCGCCGGTGGACTCGAGTACCAGGGGCAGTCCGGCGCGCTCAACGAGTCGCTGTCCGACGTGTTCGGAGTGCTCGCCGAGCAGCACCACCTCGGGCAGCGCGCCGACGAGGCGACCTGGCTCGTCGGCGCCGGCATCTTCGCCGACGCGGTCGAGGGGGTCGCCCTGCGATCCGTGAGCGACCCGGGCACCGCCTACGACGACGATGTGCTCGGGCGCGACCCCCAGCCGGGGCACATGCGGGACTACGTCAACACGCAGGACGACAACGGCGGGGTGCACATCAACTCCGGCATCCCGAACCGGGCGTTCTTCCTCGTCGCCTCGGCGCTGGGCGGCTTCGCCTGGGAGCGGGCCGGGCTCATCTGGTACCGCACACTGACCTCCGGCACCCTCTCGGTGACCGCGGACTTCTCCGCCTTCGCGACCGCCACCCGCGCCGCCGCGGCGGCAGAGTACGGTGAGGAGTCGGAGGAGGTCGCCGCCGTCCGCGCCGCATGGGCAGGAGTCGGCGTCGAGGAGGATGACGCAGCCTGACCAGGACACCGCGCCGCGGCTGATCATCGTCGTCGCCCGCTCGGGCGGTCTGGCGGGCCTGACGCGCGAGTGGCGCGCCGAGGCGGACCCGGAGCGCGAGCCCCGGTGGCGGGAGCTCGTCGAGAGCTGCCCGTGGGACGCGACTCCCCCGCCCGCCCGCGGCGCCGACCGGTTCCACTGGCGCATCGAGGTCCGCGCCGACGCGGCGACCCTGCACGAGGCGCGGCTCGGCGACACGCAGGTGTCGGGCCCCTGGCGCACCCTCGTCGACGAGGTCCGCAGCGCCGCCGCCTGACCCCGCCCCCGCGCGCGCGTCTCCCCCCGTCGAGATCACGTGATCTCGTCGAGGTCACGCGCTCCGGCGCGCACGGACCTGTCGTCTCGACGAGATCACGTGATCTCGCGGCCGCCGCCGCGCCCGACCGCCACCACCGGTGCGGGCCGCCGGTCAGCGGAAGAGGCCGCGCC
>VGAV01000003.1 GCA_016870695.1 Actinomycetota bacterium
CAGGCGCGATTCCCTGTGGTGGAGCTCGAACGCGCGATGGCCTTGCGCGGCAAGTCCCTTGCTGTGACGGACGAACTTGTCGACGACATTCTCGACCTGTCCTACGGCGGCGCACGCACGTTCGCTGTGCTCGCGATGCTCTACGACCACGTCGACACGCGAAACCAGTTTCATGTCGACCACGTCTTCCCGAAGGCTCAGCTTGACCCGAAGCGACTTCGAGAGCAGGGATACTCACGCGACGACATCGAAGCGCTCGGAGCGCGTCGCGACCGGTTCGCAAATCTGCAACTGCTACCTGGCCCCGAGAACATCGATAAGTCGGCGACGGCACCGGACGAGTGGGCTGCGAGAACCTACCCCACACCGGAGGCGATGAGCAGCTACCTGACCCTCAACGAACTGACGATGTTGCCTCACGACGCGGGGGCATTCTCGGAGTTCTTCGAATCGCGACGGCTCGCAGTGGGCGAGAGGATCCGCCGAAAGCTGTCGTCCGGCGTCGGAGCCCCGCAGAGAGTTGCTGAGGATGCAGCGGACGAGTATGACGGCACCGAGCTTGACGCGGCGCTGGACGAATAGTGCAGTGGGATCAGGTACAGCGGTCAGCGAGAGGTCAGGCCACCGGGACGACCTCGTTCTCGAGAAAGGCAATCTCCACGTCATCCAGGTCGTACTTCGCGAAGAGCTGCTCGTCGATCTCAGGGATCGACTTTGACCAGTCGATGTCAGACGCCGATGTGAAGTCCTGGGCCGGCACAAACTTCCAGGTGCTCCGTGGGTTGTGTTGAGTCACTTTTAGGACGTAAAGCATGGCGCGCGCAAACTTCGTCTTGACGTAGGAGAAGCACGCTCGCGCCTCCGTCTCGGTCGCGAAAGATCCGATCGTCAGAAAGGTCTGAGTAACGGCGACACCGGGCTCGACGATCTCGGGGGCCGCCATCCACCCGAGCTTGTTGTTCTCGTTGGCCGCGGGAAGTGCGACCTTGAACTTTTCAAAGCTTTCTGGGCCGGTCAGGTACTCGCTGCGGATCCAGCGTCGGAAGCGCTTGTTCTTGATCACGCCAAGAACCTGAATGTATTCGCGCCCGTCGGTCGGCCGGGTCTCGTGGAAAAGAAGAGAGAACATCTCGAACGCGTTGGTGTTGACCAGCGCGGCATTTCCCTCTGGACGCAGTTGAAGCGCCTCAGGGTGATCTTCGTAAAGCTTGTCCGTGTACCGGTACGAGCGCGAGCTCGTCATGCCAACGGACTCGATGAACGCGGTCCCAGACTCGCGAACTTTATGCAGTATGGAGTTGAGTTCCGGGAACGGCGTGAAGGTATCGATCGCCTCGCCTGCACGCTCCTCGTCGCGATAAGTCACGGCGATGCCAGCGCGAATCTTCGTTCCGGGGAAGAGCTCCGAGCTGTCTCGGACGTAGATGGGGACGGAGAGATGCGGGTCCGCGAGCATCCTCTCGTTCCAAGCTTTGGGGGTGAAGCCGGCATTGAACAGGAAGCGCGCGGGCGTGATGAGGACGACCTTGTTGCCGACCTCGTACGCAGCGTCCATGAATAGGTGGTAGATCGGTGTGTCGCGAGTACCATCACCCTGGGCTTCTTCCTGGTACGGAGGGTTGCCGATGACGACGTCAAACTTCTTGACCATGTCAGTTGCCTTCCAGCATCTCGTCGACGATTCGCTCGCGCTCCTCGGCGGACATTCGCGCGAGGTCGCCGACACGGAAGTGGCCGGAGTCTTCTAGCCACGCTCGGCGCTCCGCGACGCCGCCGCTGACGGCTTCCAGCGTGATGTCGTGCAGGATCTTGTTGGGACTCATCTCGAAGACCTGGCGGGTGAAGACGTGCTGCAGCCGCTCGTCGTGGTCGGGGATCTCGGCGGCGAGGCCCTGGTCGAGTCGGCGGACGATCTCCATGCAGAACAGGCCGGCGGTGGAGAACAGGTCGGCGAATGTCTTGTCGGGGTCGGAAAAGATGCCGGGGTTCTCGGCTTCGAGCGTGTCACACATCAGCTGTACGACGGGTTTCGGCGTGAAAACGAGCGACGTCTTCTGCTGCGGGATGTACGCGAAGATGTCTTCGGTGAGCCCCGGGTCAAAGTAGTCGGCGAGTTCGTCCTTCTTGTTCAAGAATTCCTGGATCGCCTGGTTGAAAACGGCCTCGTCGAACAGGCCGGGCACGCGAGTGACGTCTCCGGTGGCCTGATCGGTCACGTCGCGACCGTCGCGGAGCCTACGGAAGTCGTCCTCGGTAATGCCGGTTATCTCGGCGAACACGTCGTCCGGGGTGTAGTCGTCGAAGTTGGCGAGATCGGTGTTGCGATCGCCGTACGCCATGAGGAACATCGGGATGGTGCGTGCGAATCCGCGCAGGTGATCACGCGCAGCATCCATCGTCTTGTTCGCCTGCGACTGCGCCTTCTTGGTCTCCTCGCGTGTGACGACGGTCTCGGTGACACTGTCGAGCGTGCTGTGGAAGATCGCTAGCACGCGCGCGTCGAGCTCAGCCTTCGCCTCTTCCTTCTTCGCGTCAAGCGCGATGAACTCGGCCTCCGTGGCCGCATCCGCACCTTCGGCATCGATGTGGTTGAGTGCGATCTGGTGCTCGACATACGCGCGCTCCACCTTGGCCTTCACCTGCGCCTCGGTGAATCTCTCGTCGCTATCGACCTGTTTCGCCGTCATCCCGTACTCGGCAGCGACCTTTGCACGCGTGTCGCGCGCCTTCTCGGTGACGACCGCAGCGACCTGCCTGGCAGCATCCGCAGCCTTCGTGGTTGCCGGGTCGAGTTGAGGCACGTCTGCATCGGCGTAGATCGGCTTGCCCAGCTCGGCGACCTTCGGGTTGATGACGGTCCCGACGTCGATCTGCACGTTGCCGTCGCGGTCGGTAGTCGGCGGCGGGAACGGCATGTCGATGGGACCGACCTGCTTGGCCTTCTTCTCTTTGGCAACAGGCAACTGGTTGAGGATGTCTTCGAAGTGCTCCACAGCGCGGAAGATGCCTGACACGTTCGCGAATAGCAGGTTCGACAGGAATCCGCGCCGGACGACTTCGCGAGCTTTGAACACCTGCGGGAACGTGAGCACCTGGGCCGCGTCGAGTTCGATCATCCGCCCCTCGGTGTCTTCGCCCAGGACGGGGAAGAAGTTCAGCAGGCGTCTGATGTTCTCGCGGCGATCAGCCGTGTCGACGGGAGGGCTCGCGGCGAGGTCGTTGGCGAACGTGTCGAAGATCGTGAGTGTGCGTTCGGGGGCGAAGTCGAAGATGTAGGAGTTCTTCTTCTGGAACATCGTGTCGCCGCGCGTGAACGTGCACGGATTCTGTGCGCGGAAGGCCGCCTGCATGTAGTGCGCGGGGGATGAGAGGTTCGACAGCATGATGACCGCTGTCCATTCCGGCACCGTGACCCCGGTCGTGAGCTGACCCACCGAAAGGGTGATGGTCTTTCCGCCCTCTGTCTCCGCCTTGGCGATGGCGGCGCGAACCTTGTCGAGTGACTTGCTGACGGTTGCCGAGTCGTCGGCGTCTTCGTCGAGCCCGTCGTTGTCGCTCACGTTCGGACGACCGTCGCCGGCCGCGAGAATGACGGTGTACTCGCTGAAGACCGGATGCTTCTTCAGCAGCCGTTCCAGCGCCTTGGCCGAAGCGACGCGATTGAGGAGCCAGAACGAGTGTCGGATCTCGTCACGCAGTTCCGGCGTCGAGAACGGATACTTCTCCTGCGTCGTCAGCGCATCCAGGAATCGAACGACATCGGCTTCGTAGACGAAGAACCCGTTGTCTTTCGTCGCGAAGAACTCCGCGAGGTCGAAGGTGTAGTCGACGTTCGCAGCATCCTCCTCCAGCGCGACACCTTCGGCGAGACGGTCGGCGACCATACGCGAGACCTGGTAGGTCAGCAGGTTCAGCGTCGGGAGTTGTGCGTACGGGTTGTCGAGTGAGTCATCCGACCAGGCTGCCTTGGCTTCCTGCTCGTCTTCGTAGGTCCAGTTGAAGATCCGGTCGACGCTGAATCGGCCCGACGCGAGCGCCTTGAAGGGGGTGCCTGACAGGTGCAGAGTGTGCCGGCGCGTGATCTGGTTGAACGCGACATCCGTTTTCGTCGTGTCGATGCCCTCGTGCGCTTCGTCGATGACGAGAAGATCCCATTCGGAGTCAGCGATGTGCTTGAGCTTGTCGAACGAACCGCCGAAGTACTTCGATCCCTTCAGATCCTGTAGCGACACGAACTCGATGATGCGCGGATTCTCGTCTACGTGCTCGAGGGAGAACGCCCTCCATTGCGCGCGCGTCATCGGCCCGCGCTGATCGAGCGACGGGGAGTCGGACACGAACTGATAAGTGGTCTGGTGGCCGATGAAGCGCTGATAGTCGTCGAACCAGGAGTTGGCGATCGCCGGGCGATTGGTGACGATCAGGACCCGCCGAGCATCCATCTTCCGCACCAGATCGTACGTCGTCAGCGTCTTGCCGAATCGTGGCTTAGCATTCCACAGCACCTCGTCGGCGTCGTGATCCCCGAATGCTGTCAGTGCTCGGGTGACCGCCTCGCGCTGCTCAGGACGCAGCTCATAGTCGTCCTGCGACTCTCCCGCGGGAGTGGTAAACGACCTCGACGCGAAGTCGAAGAAGTACTGCTGACTTGATTTCGGCGCACCGGCGAAGCGGTGCCACTCCGTGCGGCTCGGAGTGCTCGCGGGATCGACTTCTCGCTCGATGCCCTGCTGCTTGAGGAACGCGTGGAAGTCGGAGTCGCGAAACGTCCCGCCGTCCTCGGTCATGAACGCCGCGCGATACGCCCACTGCTTGACCTTCGCGATGTTGAGCTGGCTCGCCTGCTGCGCGATGCGTTTGTCGGCAGACTCCTGCTCGGTGTATCCGATCTTCTCCCAGCCGTCGTACTTCGGGATGTCGGGAGTCGTCCACGAGTAGATGAAAGGCACCACCTCGCGGAAGGTGCTGATGTTCGGGCTAGGCACCAGCTCTCACTTCTTCATGGACTCGGGCGATGCGGCACACCGCGTACGTTTCGTACACGGTGAAGTCGAAGCCGTTGCTCTCGCGCAACGACGCGAGCGAGAACGGTTCGCGCTGCACCGTGCCGGGGGAGTGAGCGACGCGCGTCCACCAGGAGAACTGGATCTCGTCGCCGCGCCAGTCTCGGCCTGTCAGGGTGTTACCTCGCACGATGTTTGTGTCGACGATGAACCTTGCCGCACGCATCACGTCGGAGTCGGGGCTGAACGACGTGTTGTGCTGTCTGTGGAAGTCGACGAACTCATCGAGCATCGCTACCCGCGCCTCCTCATGGTTGTCCTCAAGGAGTTCGATGCCGTAAATCGACGCCAGAGCGAAGAGCGACTCATCTGCCCACACATCGGAGGAGAGGCGCCGTTCGATCGCCCTCAGCTTGCGGTGCAGAATCGCGACCAGGAAGTTTCCGTCGCCGGCGGCGGGCTCGAGAAAGGTCTTGTCAACGAAGTCGGGTCCGTCCTCGAGATCATCACTGACGAGGTCGAGCATCTGATCGACCATGTGGCGCGGCGTGAACACCTCGCCGTACGCCCTCACCCGGTCCCGAGACTTCAAGATGCGCTCCTCGATGACCAGGGTCGTCACCGACCATCTCCGTTGGTGTTCGTCACGGTGTCGCTCCTTTATACGCTGGTGTCCATCATGCCGTGCGCGCCAGACACATCGAGTGCTTCGCAGCCTCAGTTCACATGTGCGACGAGTACGTAGGCGATCACGCGGGCGCCGGGGAGTAGTGCGGCCCGAAACTCGAGACTGACCGCAAGTACTCCACCAGCGCGCCGCGGTCGACAATCCGTTGCGCGTCGGCGGGGAGCCCAAGCTCTGTGAGCTTGGTGCTACCGACGCGCAGAACCTCCTCGACCATTCGACGGGGTAGTCGGTCGCTGAGGGCGAGGCCGTGGTGGTCGGCGAGATGCGTGCGCACGCGCTCGACGCGCGTTTCTCCTTCGGCTGGCTCGGCCGCGTCAACGGCCGTAATGGAGTCGGCGATCGCCGAGCTCCGAAGTCCCCAGATCCGTAGATTGACATGTCCAATGGCAGAAATAACAGCTCTCATGGCAACGGGCAGCCAGGCGCCTTTGCGACGCGGGCTACGCGTGAAAAACTGACATGATATCCACTATTGGCGTGCCTCACTTTCCGCGAAGCGATGCTTGCCCGCGGGTCTGGACAATGCGAGCTGCGTCGTTCGTAGAGTGGGTGGCATGACACCCCAGTGGCGGCCCGACGTACCGGCGAACATGGTGGAGCTCGCGATTGGAAAATGCCTCATTGCAGAGATGGACAGTAGCCGCTGGGCCGAGCTCGGTCTACTGACCGACACAAGGGAAGTGATTTTGCAGCACCCCCGACTGCTGCGATCGCTGCGGTTCAACGACGAGGACTACGACGAGCACGTCTTCGCCATGGTCCCGGTGATACTCGGTGCCGAGGAAACGTGGGGCGCGCCGGCGCGCGCACAGAATGTCAGAGCTAGATTCCCAAGGCTCAGCATGGTCGCGGATTTTGTTGACCTGCCCGCATGGCTAGCTCTGAATGAGCCGGACCTCTACAGCCGCCTATTTCTTGATGAAGGTGCCGAAGCGACTTTGCCGGACGGAACTGTTCTGTCCGAAGCGGAGTCTCTCGCCGTCAAGCTTGACGTCGCGGAGATGCGCCGACAAGTTGAACGGATCCGGCGCGACTACACCGCTGACCCGGAGTCGGCGATAGGTCAGGCGAAAGAACTGATCGAGAGTACTTGCAAGACCATCATCGGCATCACCGGTGACCGCGACGAGAAGCATGACGTACCGACCCTCGTGAAGCAGACTCTTCTTCACCTTGGCCTGGACCCCAGCCAAGTGTCGATTGGTCCACAGGAGCGGGCTGCGAAACGCCTGCTCGGCGGGATTGCCAACATTCTGAACGGTGCGGGAGAGCTACGAAACGCCCGCGGAACCGGACATGGCCGTAGCGGCGCCGAGCTCGTCGATCCTGCACTCGCTCGAATGGCGGTCGGGGTCGTACTCCCCGCGGTGATCTATCTCATTGAGAGCTGGGAGGCTCAAGCCGGGTCACCGTCGCCCTCGCCGCAGGAAGTGGGCGTCAAGATACCTGCGGACGCAGATGTGGGGAGGATTCTTCGACACGACACCTTCGGTGAGGGACAGATCCTGCAGACAGAATCTACCCGGCATGGGACCGTCGCCACTGTCGATTTTGGTCCAAGGATCGGCAAGCGACGCTTGCTCCTGCGCAGGCCTAAAGGCGGTGGCGGCCGAGTTACGTGACGCGGGTTTTGTTCGAGCGCTGATTTGGTTACGAGGTGGCCATATAGTGAGGGCTCGTGTCACCAAAAGAATCCGCTATAGCGCTCTTCCGAGGAAATTCGTAGGTGTCGCCATGAGCGCTGGCAGGGGGCATTGGTCGATGGTTTCCAGCACCGTGGACCGAGTGCCAACCCAAGCGGCAACATCCGGGTCAATGTCGGTGAAAATGTTCTCAAACTCTGTCAATCGGAGCGCAAGGCCAGTCGAGTTGCTGAAAACGGGTTCCCAGTGAGCAAGGCGGTTCCGAAAGCGGTTCAACTTCAGCATTCGATCGTGCACATGTCCGCGAGACAGCCCGGGGACTGCAAGACTCAGAATCGGCTTCCATAGAGTCGCGTCTCGGACGGGTAGGGTCAGACTCTGCCAGAAGCCGAACATGAGCTCAGCAATCACCTGCCCAGATGTCGGGATGCTCACATGTCCGGATGCCGGGTTGGTCAGGGAGGCGTGTGCGATAGTCAGTGACTCCTTCGATTTACGATTTGCCTTGCGTTGCTTCTGAATGACCCCGTTGGGCTGCGGCGGAGGAGACTCGAGCGTCCACAGGGAGCTGGACGCACTAGTCCAGTTCGCATCATGCGCACTGAGCTTGTCGGCATACCTGTTGCGCACGAGCACTTCAAAGTGGCCAACATCACGGAGACACGCAGATGCCACCTGAGCGTTCCAGTCGTAGAGTTCGAGCGCCAGAGCGTGGTCACCCGATGTCGCCTGTAGATAGACGCCGAGTCGGGGATTGGAGAGCCACTGGGTGGCAGTCATGGGGTGCACACTGCATCTTCTCAGCCAGGTGGTAGCGCTGACCATGAGGACATGCGATACTTGAAGAACCCGGTGGTCTCGACCCTCTGGCTTTGCTAGGCACCATTCGGATTCTGATTCTGGCCTGCGGCTCGTATGAGCCGCAGGCCGATTTTTATGTGATTGGTAGCTGCGAAGATGGGCGCGAACACTTAAAAGCACGCACCTGGCGACAGTTTGGGAACGATGATGCCCTGTTGCAGCAGCTGATGCCTCCGAACACCGGCTCAACTAGTGCTGCTGCCCACCCTGGCCTGGTATTGGTAACTCACCGCACCGACAGGCCCACTTGGCTCGCCGACGAAGCCGCGGCGGGATCCGTCAGTTTTCGGTCTGAGTCGGTGCGGACCATCCCGTTGCACTTCGCGACTGTCGTCGTCGGTGGCTCGCAGTGGGCGCCGCGGCGCATCGCCTCACCCGCAACCAGCGCCTGACAGGGCGGGCGGTGCAGCTTGGGCGCGTCCCCGACGATGAGAGCCGGCGCCGCGCGTGGGTTATCCGGGCACCTGCCCACTCCTTCATTGGAGTAAATGGCTACACCGGATCATGCGCGAAGCGCGATTAGATCAGCGGGCTGGTCAGTTTAGGGACTCGGTCAGCTGCTGTATCACTGCGCGAGCGGTCTCCGCCGTCTCTTCTGTAGCTGCACGGTTCAGCCCGGCCGCGACGGGACCGAGAAGACCACGTAGCAAGGTGACACCGCGGCGGACGATCGAGGTGTCGGGTGACTCTTTGACGAGTTCGGCAAGGACCGCGCCTGCTGCGTCTCGTCCGTCTCCTTCTTCTTCGGGGGACAGTGCGAAGGTCGAGATGCTCGCCACGAGATCCGTGATGATGGCGGCCAGCTGCTCGTAGCCGTCCGCGATCACCTGTGACCCGTTCTGTGTCGCGGTGTCATTGTCCCAAGCGATCTGCGCATGGTCGCCGTTAACCGTTACAACAGGGCCGTTGTAGTTGTTGATGGTTGCGGCAGGAGGTAGTGGTGTAGGTGCATCCATCTGGACGGGAATGCGCACGGGATTGCGAGCAAATTCACGTTCGATCTCCTTCGACATCTGACGGATTGCCTGGGGGTTGATTTTGAAGCCGTTTGCCATCAGACGTTTCCTATCGAAGTGGTGGGGTTAAGGGGGTATCGCTGGAGGCGCTTCAAGGTGAGCGGGTCTCCTTTTGCCCGAAGAAGAACCCGACGGTGGCTGCCGCTAGCGCCTGCAGGGGAGCCAGCGCAGCGATGACCCGGACGAAGGTCTCTTCGGTGATCCCGCCGAAGACCGCCGCCCCGACGAGAAAGCTATACAGCGCGAGAGTGACAACCACGATCACGACCGCAAGTGACCGCTGCGTGTTAGCCACGTGCAGCCATGGAACGGGGCGAGCTCGTTTCGCTCGGACGACGTATCGCGTGAAGTTGGGATCGTCGAGAGGATCCTCGGTCTCCTCAAACTCGCTCGGGGTGGCCGTCACGGTCAGATGACCCTGACGGCGATGATGACGGGGGAGCAGTCCTCACGGCGAGGTTCTTCGTACTCCTCGACGTCATCGAATGTCGAAATCGTGCGGGTTCCTGCGGTTGCTGCTTCTGCATCCGGCTCGAAGGCGGAGATGGACAGCTCCGCAACGGATGCCTTATCGAGTGCGCGCAAGACGGGGTGCAGCAGGGCGGGTGGAACGGGGGAGGGCCCGTTGAAGCCCACCCGCCCGTCCTCGTCGGTGACCGTGTAGATGTCGAGTAGCCCTGGAGCTGCGGGGGGCTCGTCGCAGTGGACGAAGTAGGCGCTCTCGTCGCGGTGCGGTTCTTCCACCGTGCAGGCTGGCGCGGTCGTCTGTGCGACGAGGTGTAGTCGGTCGACCCGGTTCGAGGTCATCCACGCCAGGAGAGGAGCGAGAGCCTCCCACGGGATGGGGGGAAGCGAATGCTCATCGTCATCATCGGTGTTCATAACAAATCCTCGTGGCTGGAAACGGTGCGAAGTCCCTCTCGGGCGAGGGCCGGGTTCTCGCATCATCGAAGATACCAGATCAACGCATTGGATACACACAAAATGTGTATACACATCGCATCTCGTGGTACAGTCAACACGTGAACCACCACACAAGGCGGGCGTCCTCACCAGGCGCCCCCTGACGCATACGAAGAAACCGGCGCCCCAGACGCCAACCTTTTCAAACGGCTGATCCGACCGACGCGCGCCCGCGTCGGGGTAGAAGCCCGCGCATCCGCTTGGCGGCGGATGCGCTCCAGTGCGCCCAAACGAGCTCTGCTCGGGGCGTCGTGCGTTCCCACCCCTGAAGGAGCAACCCGTGAGCGACAACGAAGCGACCCGCGAGCCGCGTACCACCACGCAGAATCTCGTGCGCCTCAGCGTCAACATGAATCCCGAGACTGCCGAAGCCCTGAAGGAGTTTGCGGCAAGCAAGCATCTTTCGTACACCGAGGCCGTCCGTCGCGCCATCGCGATCGCCAAGTACATCGATGATGAGATCAGTGAGGGCCGAAAGGTCCAGACTGTCGACCCTGACAGGGCTGACATTCGTGAGCTAATTCTTATCTAACCCACCGACCTACTAGAAGAGGGGCCAGCATCCGCGCTGGCCCCTCTTTCGCGTGGTTCGTCAGTAGACCGCGGGTGGGGGTGACTCATCGGGATATGTTTTTCTCGGCGATGACAAGGGGCGCTCACTGACCGGCAGCGTCAATCAAGATTTGCGCACCGTGCTCGGAACTCTTTAGGAGAGCGACCATGGGACGACCTGACTTCAACGACGCCACGGCAGGTGGCCCTCACGAGCCTGACACGACTCAAGGCGACACAACGGGGTGGCTTCAGCGCGGCCAAGACACCGGCCGTAATGAGCCTCGCATGAGCGACAAGTCAGATAACTGACATAACGTCGATTATCGGCATATATATACATGTCCAGATGTTGTGTTCGCTAGTCCACTTGAAACCGGGCCGTGGCTTGTTGGCGGCGTGGCACTGCGACAAGGGCGACGAGGTTGGCCTTCGCCGTTGTCCGGGGCCGCGTCAATGTCGTGAGCTTCGTACGCGTCCAAACACCTCCGCGTACTGTGCAACAGCTGTGGAGGCTCTGTCTGGGTCGCCGCCGAACAGTCCTGCTCGTAGCGGCGGCCAGTCTTGCCCCTCCGCCGTCAGCCCCGAGGCTACCTCTTCGACAGGGCTCTGCCGCAAGTATCGAGTGGCCCACGTCGAGCGTCCAAACCAGTGGGAGTTGGTCCGCCAGCCACCTCTCGCCTTCTGCTGAATTGCCGTGTCCTGGGACAGGAGTCCGAAGATCAGCTCGGTTGCGTTGTAGTTCGAGTCGTATTCGCTGTCGGACACGAACTGGTCGGCAAAAAGTGGGCGGAGGACGTGGTGTAACCACTCCTCGACGGGAGTGTGGTAATGGTGTGCTCTTCGCTCAGCGAGTGCGGTGAGGGTGTCACGAGGGTCAGCCCCTTCAATGGCAGACCGCGCCAGCACGTGGGGGACCTGGTCGGCGTCGCGAAATGGGACGTGAGGATAGATCGCGTCAACCAGCGACAGAGTCTCGTCGTAGACGGGTACGCGCGTCTCGACTGATAGCGATGAGAGCAGGTCCCAGCGGCCTTGGGCGTAAGAGGCGACTCCGGCAGTCTGGAGAAGGCACAGTGCAGGCAGAGTGCGCAAATGTATCAACGCCGTCGAGCCGCTCTTCGGCTTCAGTCCCTCCGCCGCAATCGCGCGTACAGCGCTCGACCACGTCTTGAAGACACTCTTGTCAGCCCATCGTGCCGCCACTTGAAGGGACCAGCAGAGGGGGCTCACGAGTATCCACAGATCTGTAGCCCTATCCACGACCTCCAGCACCTGGCTAGAAACTTCGCCGGCGCTTAGCGAGAGGGGAAACCGCGTTTCATCGTCGATAGCGCCCAGTACGCGGCGGGCCTCCTGCCGAATGAGTTCATCCAACTCGATTCGACGTGTTTGGTCGAGCAGCATCTCCTTGGTGAGGCGACTCAGCAAGGCGCAACGGTCGGCGCCCTGCGCCTCCTCAATGACTGCGAGGGAGACGCTTGGTTCGAGAGCGCGGGGGCCCATGATGCGTCCGATAGTTGCGATCAGGCCCGCTGCGTTCTCTGTGTACTCGTCGCCAAAAAGGTCGACGTAGTTGATGTCCTCCATCGTACGACCAGCCCCCAGATCCCACTCCGGGACGTCACCGTCGTCGAATCGAACAGGGATCAGCCAGGTTGCGCCAGGGGGGCGCTGGCGGAACTCGTCGACGGCGAGGGTCACTTCTTCGTTCATGTACGACTTGGAACGTGCCCGCGAAGCATCGGAAAAGCACGCCAGGAACGTAAAGGCGCCCGACTTGATCGCCTCCCGTATGCGCCGTTTCCATGCGTCGCCGGGGGCGAGGTCTTTCCTGTCGCGCCAGTAGGGGATTCTTGCGGCGTCGAGAACACGGCACAGCCGATCGACGTGTTCCTTGTCTTCTTTCACGTAGGAGATGAACACGTGCGGGGCGGCGTCGCTGACCATGACTGTCGAGGATACCGTCCGATCTTGCGGCGTCGTGTCGCAGAGGCACATCTATTCTCGGTCCTGTGACGTCTAAGAATTTTTTGGCGAGTGTTTTCATCAGCTATCAGCACGCTGACAAGAAGCTTGCTGCCGGCCTCCAAGACGGCCTTGAGAAGAGGGGCTACTTCGTCTGGCGCGACGAAGGCGAGCTCCGCGCCGGTGACAGCATCGTCGAACGCGTCACCGCAGCACTCGACCAGATCGATTTTGTTGCGGCCCTGATCAGCAGCAACAGTGTCACAAGCCCCTGGTGCCAAAAGGAGCTTTCCCTCGCGATGACCGGAGAGATCGCCCGAAACGGCGTGACAGTCCTGCCTGTTCGCATCGACCAGGTAGAAATGCCCTCGAGCTTGAAAGACAAGCTGTACATAGAGGTCCACGGCGACAACATCACCCAAGCCACCGAGCGGATCGCAGACAGTCTGCAGCGCCACCTAGCGCCGGTGAGGCCGATTCCGGTGAAGCGACGACACCCGTTCTCGCAAACTCACCCGGAGAGTAAGCCGGCCCCAGATGCCCCTATCCGCGTCACCGGCGTTGACGAGAAGGGCATGGGTTCCCCGAGAAACGATGGGACTCGGGGCAGTGCCCTGTACTTGGTGCCGCTCAGACTCTCTCGCCGACCGTCGCAAGGCTGGGCAACATACTTCGAACGGACCTGGAACGGTAGCCTGTTCTCTACCATGCACCGGCCGGGAATCGCTTCGGTGTCCGGGGACCGCATCCTTCTGGACGGTACGACTGTGGAAGAGGTAGCCCAGTACCACCTCAGCACTGTCCGCCGGGTCGTGGAGGAAGCCAATCAATGGGAACTCGAGGCGAGGGCTGCCGATCAGCGGGAGCAGCAACGCCGCGCCAACGCCGAAGCCGAACGCCAAGAACGGATCCGCGCAACTCTGGACGGATTGACGTTCGACTAAACGCGCAGGCTCTTTTTAAGCAGTTCCACCACGTGAGCGTCCGCTCTCCATGGCAGATCTGCGCCGGCGCGGCTCGGCTGTACGAGCATTGACGCGCAGCACAGCTACGGGTTGTGTCACGCTCTGTCTGCGTCACCTGCTTGAGGGCAGGCAAGCTCATACGATGAGAACCGCCCTGGACCTGCTACACGAGCGTGGAGGAACAGATGACCGAGCCAGCGGAAGCGCCAGAGGCGGTCTATGCGGCCTTCGAGTGGGTTTCGCTGCTGCGTGCCGGCGATTTCATGACTGCTTGGGCAACCATGACCCCAACTTTGCGGCTAGCGCTCACTCAGCTGTGGATTGTCGCGAATCCGGAAGTCCTGGACACGGTCGATGACCGAGATGTGCTCGCCGCCGAGCTGGCGCAGCCGACTCCCGATCATGCTCTCTGGACAGATCTCAGCCGTGACACGGAACGAGAAATTCGAAAGGTCACAACCGACCCTGTCGGGGACCGGAAGCTTGGTCTTGCCTCAACGCACAGACCGCTGTCCCCCGGCTTAGAGATCGCCCGTCTCGTACCGCTGGATCAACTTGACCAGCCAAACGGGCAGGCGGTGTGGCTCCCGGAGCAGACCGTGCACAGCGTCACGTTGATCATGCAGTGGGGAGAACACGGCTGGTCCGTCGCTGGTCTAGCCGACCACCTCTACACCCCCGGCTGGCCTCCCACCGTCGAGCGTGTGGTGGAACCGCACGACTGAGGTTCGACCGTGGGATTGGCGCGGATTTGAGGTTTCTCAGTTGACGCTCGTACCCGGAGGAGCCATCTCATCGACTTCCTTCTCGGTGGTCTGAGTGCTCACCGGCCGGTGTGTGGGAGGTCATGTCGGTGGTCGCTGTCACGATAACCGGCGTGACAGCACTTGCCTACATGACCTTGTCAGACTGGGGCCAACGTGGGACCTCGATGGTTCCGCAGAGTGCTCGCATTCGGGATTGGCTTGGTACAGAGCCATACCTGTTCGCGACGGCGAGCATGAAGCAGTACGACGACCCTGCCAGCGTCGATCGCTCAACCGTGGCTCACATCGCCGTACCGCCCGCCAAGCGCAGCCTCGTAGAGATCCGACAGCTCGAGGAACTCATTCCCGCCGATGTGGCGCTCCCTCAGGCCGTCACGGTGCTCCGCCCAAATGAGGAGAAGGACTGTGACCTCGTCGCCGAGCTCGTTCACGATGGGCGGCTGAGGATGGTGTTCGTAATGGTGCACCACGAGAAGTACCCCATCCGCGTCTGGCTCGACGCGATGGGTGCCCTCAACCTCCACACTGGCACGGTCGCCGAACCGGTGGCCCCGGTTCTACGGGCGGCGGCAAAGGCCATTCAGCAGGAGGAATATAACGGGCTAAAGTCAGGACGCGGTAAAGATGCGATCGTGCAGCTCGTTCGCGCGTTCGCGGCCCGGGGGTACCCAGTTGATCCCGAGCTGTGGGCGCGCGCGTACTTCGCGATCGGGGGCTACTTCGGCCACGCCGGGACAATCTCCGAATTGGTCGAAGAAGTCAGGCGGGGGGTCCGCCACCGGGTCAAGCCCGCCTACAGAGAAGACATCTACGACATCCTCCTCGCGCAAAGCGAGGACACAGGGGAAGCTTGAGACTGCTCTGAAGGTCGGCAGCTCCGGGGAACGTCCGTACCTCAACGTAATGTTGAAAGGTGCCGCTGACTCCTTTCCGAGCGTTTGTCGACGAGTCGTCAGCGGTTCGTTCCACGACGCGTCAGGAGTATCTCATCGGCGCCGCCCTCGTTCCGCTCGAGGCGTGTGATGAAATTCGTGAGCAGCTTCGTTCCCTCGCTCTGCCCGGTCAGGTCAAGCTGCACTGGACCGACGAGAGCGAATCGCGGCGCCGCGCCATCGTCTCGCGCATCTCAGAACTCGCCCCAATGACCGTCGTGGTCACGCACCTCAGCGAGAGGGTGAAGAAGAACGAGCGCTGCCGACGCAAATGCCTCGAAGCTCTCTACTACGACATGGTCGAGATGGAGGTGTTCGATCTCCTGCTTGAGGACCGCTCCCCCAGCCAGAACAGCCGGGATCGCGAACACATCGTGTCACTGCAGGGCCAGGGCCTCGACCGTCGCGTCCGGATCGCCCACCAACGCGGTGGCGAGGAACCGCTCCTGTGGATTGCCGACGTCCTTCTGGGAGCGATCAACTCCGCGAAGCTCGGCCAGCCGGCCCACCTAGAGACGCTGCAGGACACCCTCATGCTCCGGCACCGCACCGTGGACTCGTTGGAGTCCTGAAAAGCGAAGGGCCCCAGATCCAGTCGTCCGGCTGGGGTTCTGAGGCCTTCTTCCGATCCCGTCGTAACGGGTGGCAGGTTCTATTGTGACACGTATTTGGCCGGCAAGCCACGGCCGCTCAGCCTCAGCCCCGCCAGGATGATCGAGCCGAGCCGCTTGGCGGCCTCGTCACCGTATCTGCACGGGAACCCATCGAGCGTGCGGCCGAGTCCGCACGCGCCGTGGCCGGCCCCGAAGTACGACTCCGTAGAGCGCCGCGACG
The DNA here is from genome assembly GCA_016870695.1 of Actinomycetota bacterium. Classification (GTDB taxonomy): domain Bacteria; phylum Actinomycetota; class Actinomycetes; order Actinomycetales; family Microbacteriaceae; genus Microbacterium. The sequence continues at coordinate 16,193 of VGAV01000003.1, forward strand.
CCGACGCGAACAATCTCGAAGCCAGGGGCATCGACAGAGAGGCCGTAAGCGCCAAGATGGGCGCTGACGTCCGCAACGCCAAGCCGGCCACCGGGGCGAAGCCGGCACGCTCAGCCGAGATGCTTGCGCACCGTTCCGAGTTGGGACGCTAAGCGTCCCTTTCCTGGGTATTTGACCCCGATATCGTCGGTCATATGTCACAGCTCGAAAATGAATCGCCCTTTCCCGCAACGGCCACCGGTGCCTCTAATCCCGCGGAAGCCGACCGGGAAGGTGCTGCACTCGGAGAGGCCGCCGATTCCCCTAACTCAGTGAAGAAGCCGAGGAGGTTCGAGAAGGGCGGTAGCGGGTGGCCTATCTTCGCGGCAGCTCTGGGAATCGTTGTGATGCTTATCGTGACGTGCGCGGTGGCAGCGAGCGGCGGTGTCACAGGTGATGCCTTCATCAACGCTCTCGCGGTGACCTCAGTCTCTATCGCTGGCGTCGGGACCGTGCTTCGAGCAATGGCACACGGGGCGAACACCCCGTTCGAAAGACAAGTCGACCATGCCGGCAAGCTGTTGACAGTAGTCGCGCTCTCATCGGGGTTCACAGGTGCGATTGCGCGCTTGAACGCCACACCGGGAACGCTCTCGGCAGGCATGGCTGTGGCGCTTATTGTGAGCGGCTTGGTTATGGCCGCGGTCATTGTCCTCGAAGTGCACAAGCGGCGTCGCATCGCCATCAAATTGCAAAGGCGGCGTCCGCACCCTTGAACGTCGGTGGAACGGTGCGAGTCGAAGGGGCAGTCGCTGACGAAGCTAAGCCCGACGCGACATCGGGTGCGTGACCGCAAGTATGGCGAAAGTCTCGCCCTTGCGGGTGCTCAGCGCCTCTTCTAGCGCATGAGAGAGGGACCGGGCCAGTTGGCCCGGTCCCTCTTTCGTCGTGTCTCAGCGCGTCACGCTGACACCTCGCGCACGTCAGGGAACAGGCCGTCAGGGGGAGCGATGTACGGCAACGGCTCGCCCTTCTCGTTCGTGTTCTCCTGGTCCTTTCCCTCGCCGGCGGCGACGAACGGTCCATCCGGGCTGAGAAGGATCGACATGTGGTGCTCGGCGTGATCGCGAAACCACACCGACATGCCCGTTCGCGCGTCCTGACGAAGGTATTCCCAGGCGCGCCAAAGAGCGTCGAGGCGGGCGACGGCCTCGGCGTACTTCCACCACTCCGCGGCCCAGAGCACGCGCTGACCGTCGACGCGGCGCTTGTAGTTCGGGAGTAGGAAGCCGCGCACGAACTCGTCGACCGACCCGAAGTACAGCTCGGGCTCCTCGTCGGCCGGCTCATCGTCCAGCTCGTCGAGCGCCGCGGCCACCGATCGACGCGCGGCGGTGGCCGCTTGCAGTTGAAGCTCCTCGACCACGGAGGGGTCGAGCTGTTCGGCCACCTCCGCCTCGACAACCTCGCTCGCGACGTCGCGGACGACCTTTTGCAGCGCCCGAGCGATCGCTGGCCGCGTCATCCCGTCGACGACCTCCACGACGTCGAGTCCGAACATGCGTCCGGGCTCGCGCTCCTCGATCGGTTCGTCGTCAACGTCGAACGGCTCGGCCTCGATCCCGTCGTCTCCCCAGTTGTCGCTCATCAGACGGCCTCCCGTTCGTTCTCCGCGCGTGCCACGGCCCGCGCGGACTCCTGAGCCTCGTTGATCGTCCGCTGCGCCGCGGGGTCGTGAGTGGCAATCGACGCCTTGACCTTCTCCGCGTGAGGGCCGGTCATCCACGGCTGCGTGCGGATCAGCGTCGGGCGGTTCCCCGACGAGAGCACCACGGCGCGACCCTTCGGCATCGCGGACAGGTCCGCGACGTCCAGGATGCGTTCACGGTAAAGCTGCTGATTCACGCTGCGACCGCCCCGGCCCGACGACACCGACGACGCTTGACGGTCGTAGTCTCCGATTAGCTTGGAGAGCGACTCGAGGAAGTTTTCTTCGGCCACTCCCCCGCCGTAGACCTTCACGTTTGAGGCCGACCAGAGTTTGCGCATGCCCGATTCGCCCCACACGTCGATGCCTTGTGACCAGGACTGCAGGATGGTCATCAGAACGATGCCGCGTGAGCCGTAGTGGCTGTAGAGGTTCGGCAGCTCACGCCAGCGGCAGACGTTCGCCGCCTCGTCGAGCACGCCGAGCAGGGGCACCGCGAGACGGCCCCCGGGGGATGCTGCGGCGATTTCCTCTGCGGCCTCGACGACGGCCACGGTCAGCGCCGTCACGAGCGGGCCGGCGGTTCCGCGACCTTCCTTGGACAGCGAGTAGAGCGTGCCGCCGCCGCGTACGAACGCGGCGGGGTCGAACTGAGGGCGAAGGTCGGTCTGCGTCAGCGGGTTCACCCACGACGCAACCTGACGGTTCGTCAGGCACGACGCCATTTGCTGCGCCGTGCCGTAGATGCCGCCGCGCTGCTTCTCGGGGGCGGTGATGACGCCGCGCACCTGGTCGGCGGTGAGCCGGTAGCCGTGCCGGTTCAAGATCGACACCGGCTCGTCCTCCGTGGGCCGCGTCAACCAGGCGTAGACGTCGGTTATCGGTCGACCGTCGAGGGCCGCGGCGAGCAGGAGCCCTGCAAGGAGATCCTGTCCCGCCGGATCAAAGTAGGCATCCGTCCGGGCTCCGGGGTCGCGTGAGCCTGATGCGAAGTGGTCGGCCAGCTTGGCCGCTTTCACCTCGTCGGTGACGTAGCTGAGCGGGTTCCACCACCACGACGGGTTCTCGAGCGCGATCTGCTGGGGATCGAACACCCACACCGGGTCGGCCTCCGCGCGCACGTCGCGGGTGGCATCCACCACGTCACGTTTGTTGGAGGTGACCAGGACGCCGCCGGGGGCGTCGAGGATTGCCGGCACCGCGCGGGAGGTGGTCTTTCCGGTACGCGGCCCCCAGATGTCGATGTGCATGTCCTCCCACGTGCCCCACAGCGGCATCCCACCGACCGTCTTACCGATCGGCACGCCCAGCACCGGCTTGCCGTCGACGCCCTTCACTCCGAGACGCTCGGCCGACGCCACCGCGTTCTGTCGGCTGAGGCCGGCGACGTCCTTGCCGCGGCCCATGTACGAGCTGGCACGGTCGACGCGGGTCCGACCCTTCCGGTAGCGGACAATGCCGACGATCGCGAGGACCGCCAGGGCGAGCAGGACAGCGCCGAAGACGGCGGTGATCCACGTCGCGGATGCCGGCCATGCCACCCGCCCGAGGATGAGTCCGAGCGTGAGCGCGAACGGGTCGGACGGCAGCTCGGCTGCGGTGCCGTCGAGCTGGGCGCCGAGGCGCACCGCCACGTTGGTGAGGATGAGCCCCCCAACGACCACGACGATTAGCACGAGCAGCATCAGCGTCTCGGCTCCGAAGCCGCCCGGATCGCGGCGGCGGTTGTTGGGGGTGCTCATCAGACCGTCTCCTTCTCGCGTTCCTCGTGCTCCTCCACCAGCTCCTCGACCACGCGCAGCGCGCGGCGTGAGGTGCGGGACTGTTCGTACCACCGCTGGTTGGTGTCGCGGATGGAGCGCTCAGCTTCCGTGAGGGTCACCTGTACCGGGATGCCCGGTCGGGTGCCGACCTTCACCAGGAACTTGCCGCGGCCGGGAGGGTCGACCTCCCGGCCCGTGGCGGCATCCCACGCGGGCGGGTCTTGCCAGCCGGTCAGAAGCTCTTGCTCGGCCTCTGAGAACGGGATGACCGTCGTGAGCTCCGGCATTTCCGTGTACGGCAGCCCGCCGCACATGACCATGCCGGCGCGCTCGACGAAGCCCTTCGCCTTCAACCGGTCTTCCTCCGGGAGGGCGCTCAGGTCGGCCATCGTGTGCGAAATCATCGCCGTGCCGACCCCCACCTGTCGGTTGAGGCGGGTGAGGAAGTCCACGCGGTCGACAATGCCGTTACCAGCACGCAGGGCACGCCACAGCTCGTCCATGATGACGAAGTAGTGCCGGCGCGGCTCCAGCTTCGCGTCCGCGAGGACGTTCGCGATGTTCACCGTCGCGAAGCCGTTCGACCAGCACGCGAGCAGCGTCGCCGCTCGCAGATCGCCCTCAGCCTCACCGATCGCGGAAATGTCGTAGACCACCGGGCGGTCAATCGCCATGGGGTTCGTCGTGTGCTGCGAGAACACACCACCAAGGCGACCCGCGCCGTTCGCTAGGGCGAGCAACGACGCTTCGAGGCCGCGCGTAATCTCCTGGTACTTCACGAAGTCGCCACGGTCGACGGCCACCTGACGCAGCTCCTCCGGGCCTTCCTGCACAACGCGCAGCAGATCACCGAGCACCGGAATGCCCTCCACCTCCCGATCGAGCACGCGAAGGGCCTGATCGATGATCGACTCCTCAACGTCGGAGGGCTGCGCCTTCCGCTGAATTGTCAGCAAAGACGACACCATCGCCAAACGGCGACCGTGGGCGTCCTCCAGGACCTCGCCTGCCTCCCTCCGGAAGCCGGCGTCTAGGAGGCGATGCGCGGCATCCTTCGCCTCGCCGGGGTCGAGCACGTTGAGGTATCCACGTCCGCGGCCGAGGGTGATGACCTGACCCCCGAGGGCGCGGATGACCTCCACGTAGTCGGGGCGCAGATCGCCCAACACGAGCGGCTGCACGCCATAGCCGGCAAGCCCAGTCGCCATGCGGGCGACCGCCGTTGACTTGCCGAGTCCCGGCTTACCGAGGACGAACAGCGACGGGTTGCTGATGAGCTTGGCCCGCTGGAACCAGGAGATTGGGTCTGCGCAGAGCGTCGCGCCCGTGTGAATGTGACGGCCCAGCGGGACGCCCACCATGGGCGTGCCGGCGCCGATGGCGTACGGCCACAGGCCGCACGTCTGCACCGTCGTGCCACGCCACTCCGGGACGGGTTGCAGGTACGTCGACATGCCGCCGCCCGGGCCGCTCCACCCGCGAGCGGTGAGCGACCCACCGGACGCCGACGACCCCGACACGGTGTTCTTGCGTCCGGTGCGGACGAAGATCAGCGCACCCACTACGACGAGCAGGATCAGCCCGCCCAGGGCGAGCAGCGCAATCAGATCAGGGCTCATCAGACACGCTCCCTCAGGGCTGCGGGAACCGACACGTGCTTGGTCAGCACGAGCCCGAGAGGCAGCGCCGCCGCAAACGCGCTGTCCTGTGATCCGTACACCGGCCGAAGCCGAAGGCGAGCCGTCGCCCCGAGGTTGTCGACCGCCGCGCGAGCGTCGGCCTCCTTGCTCGGGTCGATGACGGTCGCGGTCACGAGGATGCCAAAGTTCACCAGGCCCGCCCCCGATGCCTCCTCCGACTCCGTAGCCTGAGCCGAGCGCAGCGCCAGCGAATCGCGCGCCACCGGCTTGCGGGTCGACGTGGCCTTGAACTCCGCAGCTCGTACGTCTGCTTGCACGAGCGCCGCCGCCCGGGCGGGGTCGATCGGCTTGTAGAGCAGCGTCACGCGCTTGCGCGCGATGTCGCGGTGCGGGGCGAGCAGGCGCGCCAGAACCCCCGACTGCACCAGGCCGCGAGGGGCCTGTGTCATCTGCCAGGTGACCGACGTTGCCGAGTCATGCCGGTAGCTGTCCCAGTTGGCTTGAGCCGCCGTGGGGCCAACGTCGGCCCAGTGCAGCTCGGGCACCTCGCCGTTGGCATGAGCGTCGTCGATCAGCGTCGCCGCGGCCGGGTCATACGCGACAAGGATCGTCTCGCACAGCTCCTGAGCCGTCAGTGGGTGCGCCGCCCCCGCACCGGTCGCTTGCAGCGTCGCGGTGAGGCCAGGAAGGCGAGCGGCCAAATCCCGCCCCATGTCCTCCGACGTGCGCGGCTTGGCCCCCTTGCGCGGTGCCGCCGCGAACGTCAGAGCGACGTACGCCTTCACCGTCGACGAGCCGGCGGGGTAGTTCATCACCACCTCACCGAGCATCGCTTTCGCGAAGTCCGGTG
>VGAV01000004.1 GCA_016870695.1 Actinomycetota bacterium
GGTCAGATACTGGCCCGGGGGCAGGCGGTCGTCCGACTCTCGTCGTCGCCCGCCGAAGCCTCGAGTGAACACGGCCATCCGGCCCTCCCGTCGTCGTACGCGTGGCATCCATCCCATCAGGTCGACGGCGGAGCGGGGAAGGGTTGCGGGGGAGCGGGGCGGGGCGGGGTCGGCGGGCCCTCAGAGTGTGCGCGCGTCCTCGACGCGGGCGACGAGGGCGTCCCACAGCTGATCGAAGCGCGCGTTCCAGGGAGCGGCGAAGAGGTCCGCGTGCCAGCGGCGGTGGACCTCGTCGAGGGTCACCCAGGCGGCATCCTGGACCTCGTCCGGATCCGGCGTGACCTCGGGATCGCCGTCGACGCGCGCGACCCACAGGTCGAAGAGGGCGCGCTCCTCGATGACGCGTCCGACGAGGACGAGCTCGTCGGGGTGGATCGCGAGGCCGGTCTCCTCCTCGAGCTCACGCGCGGCGCCCCGGCGGCTGCTCTCGCCGCGGAGGGCGCTGCCGGCGGGGAACTCCCAGGCGTCGGGGTACTCCTTGCCCGGCGCGCGGAGCGTGAGGAGGACGCGCCCGTCGCCGCCCACCACGCAGACGGATGCCACGACGTGGAACGTGCCGGCAGCCACCGGGCCGTCGCCGCGACGATGCAGAACGCCGGTCGGCACACCGTGGATGTCGGTCACGTCCCAGATCTCGTCATCGGCCATGCGCACATCCTGCCGCACCCGCCGCGATGGCGGGCCGTGGCGCCGCCCTGCTGTCGCCGAGATCACGCGATCCCGCCGAGATCACACGCTCCGACGCGCGAGAGCGTGTGCTCTCGGACCGAACGTGTGATCTCGGCGGGGGAGGAGGCGGGCGGCGGTCAGGCGGCGTCGCCGATCAGAACGGCGGCTCCTTCGTCCGCGGCATCCGCGTGGCCCCGGTCGATATGGGCGAGACGTCCGCGTCCGACGAGGATCAGCGCGGCCGAGACGACCACCGCGACCGCGGCGACGACGTAGGGGACGCCGGCGCCGGCGGCGTGCCACAGGAACGCCGCGAGCGGGGGAGCGATCGCGCCGCCGAGGAACCGGACGGCGGAGTACGCCGACGAGGCCACGGACCGGGGGAGGTCGGTGGCCTCCATCACGGCCTCGGTGAGGGCGGTGTTGACCACGCCGAGCACGAGCCCGCCGACGATGATGCAGACCACGAGCCCCACGGGGGACCCGACCACGACAGCCGCCGCCAGCAGGTCGAACGCCAGCAGGGGCAGCGCGATCAGCAGGACGGTGGTCAGGCGCAGGCGACGGAGCAGCACCGGCGCGACGACGACGCTCGTGATCGCAAGTCCGACACCCCAGCCGAAGAACGTCAGACCGATGCCCATCGCGCCGAAGCCGAGCGGGAACGGCGAGAAGGCCAGCAGCGTGAAGAAGCCGATGTTGTAGAAGAGCGCGGTCCCCGCGAGGATCGCCAGCGCGGGACGGCGGAGCGCCCGGAACGGTGCGGTGAACGGGATGGGCTGCCGCGCGGGCTGCGGTCCCCGCAGCAGGACGAGCACCGCGACGAACGCGATCGCCATCAGCGCGACCACGCCGAAGAACGGGCCCCGCCAGCTCGCCTCGCCCAGGATGCCGCCGAGCAGCGGTCCGATGGCGATGCCGAGTCCGAGCGCGGCCTCGTACAGGATGATCGCGGCCGAGCTGCCGCCGGAGGCGGCGCCGACGATCGTGGCGAGCGCGGTCGAGATGAACAGCGCGTTGCCCAGACCCCACCCGGCGCGGAAGCCGATGACCGCGTCGACGCTGCCGCTCACGGCGCAGAGGAACGCGAAGACGACGATGAGGCCGAGACCGACCAGCAATGTGGCCTTCGCGCCGATGCGGCTCGAGATCCAGCTGGTGACGAGCATGGCGAGGCCGGTCACGACGAGGTAGCTCGTGAACAGCAGCTCCGTCTGAACGGGGCTCGCCTGCAGGGCGTCGGCGATCGCGGGGAGGATCGGGTCCACGAGACCGATGCCCATGAACGCCACGACGCACGCGAACGCGACGGCCCACACCTGCGCCGGCTGACGCCAGACGCCGGTCTTCTCTGCGGCGGCGCTCACCGGACGACCTCCATCCGAGACTCGACGCGGGCACGGGCGGCGTCCGCCGTCCCGCCGACGCGAGTGCCGAGGGCCGCGGCGGTGACGGCGACGGCGTCCCATTCCGCGTCGGACAGGTCGGCCACGTACGGCGCGAGAGCGTCGCGGAACACGTCGTACCACCGCGCGAGAGCGTCGAGCCCGGCGTCGGTGGCGGCGACCACGCTGACCCGCGAGTCGTCGGGGTGCGCGCTGCGGGTGACGAGGCCGGCGGCATCCATCTGCCCGATCAGGCGGGTCATGCCCGGCTGGCTCACCCGGCTGAGGGTGGCGAGGTCGCCGAGGCGCTGCGGTCCGTGGTCGCGCAGGAGCGTCAGGGTGCGCCACTGCGCCGCGGGGGCGTCGGTGTGGGTGTCGATGGCCGCGATGCGCGTCAGGGCGTGCACCGCGAGGATCAGTCTCTGCAGGTCATCGTCGCGGGTCATGCAAAAAGCATACCGCAGGTATATAACGTGGGTATCCAACCGTTCTAGCGGGAGCCGATCCTCGTCGACAGCTGGTGCGCGTGCGCGAGGAGGATGCGGCCCAGCTCGGCCTGGCGCTCGCCGGAGAAGCGGAACTCGACGCCGGTGAGACTGAGCGCCCACTGCGGGTCGCCCTGACGCGTGAACACCGCCGCGCCCAGCCCCCAGCTGCCCTCGACGATGAGGCCGGCGTTGACCGCGTAGCCGCGCGCCTGTGTCTCGCGGAGGCGCGTCCGCAGCCGCGCCGGCGCGTGCGCCGCCCCCCAGCGTCCGGCGAGATCGCCCTGCCGCTCGAGATAGGCGTCCACATCCTGGGGCGGCAGGAACGACAGGATGGCCAGTCCCGCCGAGGCGACCCCGAGCGGGAACCGCACCCCCTCGGACAGCACATGCGACCGGATGGGGAAGCTGCCGTCCTCCCGCAGCAGGCAGACGGTCTCGTCTCCGCGCCGCACCGAGAGGAACGCGCTCTCCTCCGTCCGGACGGCGAGCGAGCGTACGACGTCGCGCGCGACGCTCGTGACGTCGAAGCGCGACGCCGCGACCGACCCCATGAGGTAGAGCTCCGGGCCGGGCAGCCAGCGTCCGGTCGCGTCATCGCGGTCCACGAGTCCCTCGGCGCGGAGAGCCGACAGCAGGCGGTGCGTCGTCGGGCGGGTGAGGCCGGAGTCAGCGGCGAGATCGCCGACCGGCGCTCCGGAGGTCCCGGCGGCGGTCACGAGGCGCAGGAGGCGGGCGGCCCGGGCGATGGCCTGGGCGCCGGGCACCGTCTGTTCCGGGGGAGCGCCGGGCGCCGTCCGCGATGAAGGAGACCTGGATGCCATGTCCACGATGTGGACGCTAGGGGAGGCGGCATCCACATGACAAGCCCCGACGCGACGCGGAAGAGGGGGCGCGCACAGGATGAGGGGACGCCGTACAGAGGAGTTCGCGTGATCGACAAGACCTGGGCCTCGGCCGCCGACGCTGTCGCCGACATCCCCGACGGGGCCTCCCTCGCCGTCGGGGGCTTCGGCCTCTCGGGCAACCCCATCGCGCTCATCACGGCGCTGCTCGCGCAGGGGACGCGCGACCTGTCGGTGGTGTCCAACAACTGCGGCGTCGACGACTGGGGCCTGGGCGTCCTGCTCGGCGCGGGCAGGATCCGCAAGATGACGTCGTCGTACGTCGGGGAGAACAAGGAGTTCGAGCGGCAGTTCCTCGCCGGCGAGCTCGAGCTGGAGCTCACGCCGCAGGGCACCCTCGCCGAGAAGCTCCGGGCCGGCGGATCCGGCATCGCCGCGTTCTACACGCAGACCGGCGTCGGCACCCAGGTCGCCGAGGGCGGCCTGCCCCAGCGCTACGACGGCGCCGGGGGAGTGGCCGTCGCCTCTCCGCCGAAGGACGTCCGCGTCTTCGAGGTCGGGGGCGAGCGGCGCGAGTTCGTGCTCGAGGAGGCCATCACCACCGACTTCGCGCTCGTGCACGCGTGGAAGGGCGACCGGCACGGCAACCTCGTCTTCCGCAAGGCCGCCCGCAGCTTCAACCCGCTCGCCGCGATGGCCGGGCGCGTGTGCATCGCCCAGGTCGAGGAGGTGGTGGAGCCGGGGGAGATCGATCCCGACGACGTGCACCTGCCCGGCGTCTTCGTCCACCGCGTCGTCGCGGTGGGCGCCCGCATCGAGAAGCGCATCGAGAAGCGCACCGTCCGGACGGAGTCCTGAGCCATGGCCCTCACCCGCATCGAGATGGCCGCCCGCGCGGCCCGGGAGCTGCCCGACGGCGCCTACGTCAACCTCGGCATCGGCCTGCCCACGCTCGTGCCGAACCACATGCCGCCGGGGGTCGGCGTCGTCCTGCAGTCCGAGAACGGCATCCTCGGCGTCGGCCCGTACCCGACCGAGGACGCGGTCGACCCCGACCTCATCAACGCCGGCAAGGAGACCGTGACCACGCTGCCCGGGGCGGCGTTCTTCGATTCGGCGCTGAGCTTCGGGATGATCCGCGGCGGCAAGATCGACGCGGCCGTCCTCGGAGCGATGCAGGTGTCGGCGTCCGGGGACCTCGCGAACTGGATGATCCCCGGGAAGATGGTCAAGGGACCCGGCGGCGCCATGGACCTCGTCCACGGTGCGGCGCGCGTGATCGTGCTGATGGAGCACGTCGCCCGCGACGGCAGCCCCAAGATCGTCGCCGCCTGCTCGCTGCCGCTGACCGGACGCGGGGTGGTGGACCGCATCATCACCGACCTCGCCGTCATCGACGTGACGGAGGATGGACTCGTGCTCGTCGAGGTCGCCCCCGGGGTGACGGTCGACGAGGTGCGGGATGCCACCGAGCCCCCGCTCACCGTGAGACTCACCGAGGAGGTCACCCGATGAACCCGGAAGACGTCGTGATCGTCGCCGCCGCCCGCACCCCGCAGGGTCGTCTGAAGGGGCAGCTCGCGCCGCTGACGGCCGTTCAGCTCGGCGCCGCTGCGATCCGCGGGGCCCTCGAGCGCGGCGGCGTCCCGGCCGCGGCCGTCGACGCCGTGCTCGTCGGTCAGGTCCTGCAGGCCGGCACCGGGCAGAACGCCGCCCGCCAGGCGGCGATCGCGGCGGGCATCGGGTGGGACGTGCACGCGGCGACGGTCAACAAGGTGTGCCTCTCCGGCCTCACCGCGGTCATCGACGCCGCCCGCATGCTGCGCCTCGGCGACGCGACGGTCGTCGTCGCCGCGGGCATGGAGTCGATGACCCGCGCCCCCCACCTCCTGATGAACTCCCGCGAGGGGTACGCCTACGGCTCGGTCGAGGTGCTGGACCACATGGCCTTCGACGGCCTCACCGACGCTTCGGACCGCGAGAGCATGGGCGCCTCGACGGAGCGCGCCAACGGGCGGTACGGGGTCACGCGCGAGGCCCAGGATGCCGTGGCCGCCCGCTCCCACCAGCGTGCGGCGGCCGCGCAGCGAGACGGCGCCTTCGACGCCGAGATCGTCCCGGTCGAGATCCCGCAGCGGAAGGGCGACCCGGTCGTCGTCGCGGCCGACGAGGGCATCCGCGCCGACACCACGGTCGACACGCTCGCCCGGCTGCGGCCGGCCTTCGCGGAGGGCGGTTCCATCACGGCCGGCAACGCGTCCCAGATCTCCGACGGCGCCTCCGCCGTGGTCGTGACGACGCGCGCGGTGGCCGACCGGCATGGTTGGGACGTCCTCGCCGTCGTCGGCGCGGCCGGGCAGGTCGCCGGTCCCGACAACTCCCTGCACGACCAGCCCGCCCGCGCGATCGCCCGAGCCCTGCAGAAGCAGGGGCTCACGGCATCCGACCTCGATCTCGTCGAGATCAACGAGGCCTTCGGCGCCGTCGTCGCCCGCTCGCAGGCCGAGCTGGGACTCTCCGACGACGTCGTCAACCCGCACGGCGGGGGCATCGCGATCGGCCATCCCATCGGCGCGTCGGGGAACCGCCTGGTCGTCCACGCCGTGCACGAGCTCGTCCGACGGGGGAGCGGCACCGCCGCGGTCGCGCTGTGCGGGGGCGGCGGTCAGGGCGACGCGCTGATCCTCAGGCGCTGAGGCCCTCCGCAGACGAAGAAGGGATGCCACCGCTCGAAGCCGTGGCATCCCTTCTGGCTGTCGGGGCGCTCAGCGCGCCAGACGCTTCTTGAGCAGCTTCTGCTGCTTCTTGGCGACGGGGGAGTCGCCGGAGATGACCTTGCCACGGCGGGCGCGACGCGTGTCCACGACGGCGCCGACGGCGAGAGCGAGGGTGATGCCCCAGCTCAGCCACGCCAGGGCGGTGCGCCACGTGAAGGGCTCGTCGTTCCGCAGCGCGCGGAGCAGTGTGATGCCACCGGTGATGGCGCTGAGGAGACCCGTTCCGAAGATGTACTGACGCATGCTCACAACCTAGCGACCGGCGCCGCCGGGTCGCTGCAGCCTTGACAGTGACCGGCTGCGTAGCGCATCCCGGCCATCCCCGGGGCCCGCGCGGACCCGCTGTTAGCCTGAGGAGACCGCTACCGAGGAGGACCTGTGACCCAGGCCGAGTTCGTCGTCGTCGCCAACCGCCTGCCCGTCGATCGCACCGAAGGCGAGGGGTGGCGGCGATCCCCCGGAGGGCTCGTGACGGCCCTCGAGCCCGTCATGCGCCGCCTCGACGGCGCGTGGGTGGGGTGGGGCGGCAAGCCCGACCTGGAGCTCGACCCGTTCGACTTCGAGGGCACCCACCTCGTGCCGGTCACCCTGTCGGCCGCTGACGTCGAGAACTACTACGAGGGCTTCTCGAACGACACCATCTGGCCGCTGTACCACGACGTCATCGCGGCGCCGACGTACCGTCGCGCGTGGTGGGACGCCTACGTCCGCGTGAACCGCCGCTTCGCCGAGGCGGCCGCCGCCGTCGCGTCCGAGAACGCCATCGTCTGGGTCCAGGACTATCAGCTGCAGCTCGTTGCGAAGATGCTGCGCGAGATCCGTCCGGACGTCACCATCGGCTACTTCCACCACATCCCGTTCCCCGCCTACGGCCTGTACGCGCAGCTGCCGTGGCGCAAACAGGTGCTCGAGGGGCTGCTGGGGGCGGATGTCATCGGGTTCCAGCGCGTCGCCGACGCCGGCAACTTCGCCCGCGCGGTGCGCCGCCAGCTCCGCTACGAGACCAAGGCGAGCGGCATCCTGGTTCCCGAGGAAGGCGGGACGCGGACCGCGCTGGCCCGCGCCTTCCCGATCTCGATCGACGCCGACTCCTACATCGAGCTGGCTCAGCGGCCCGAGATCCAGCAGCGCGCCCGCGAAATCCGCGAGGGCCTCGGTAACCCCCGCAAGATCCTCCTCGGCGTCGACCGGCTCGACTACACAAAGGGCATCCGCCACCGCCTGAAGGCGTGGGGGGAGCTGCTGGAGGACGGCCGCGCCTCGGTCGAGGACGCCACCCTCGTCCAGGTCGCGAGCCCCAGCCGCGAGCGCGTCGACGCGTACATGCAGCTGCGCGACGAGATTGAGATGACGGTCGGCCGCATCAACGGCGACTACGACACCACGACGCACACCGCGATCCGGTATCTGCACCAGTCGTACCCGCGCGAGGAGATGGTGGCGCTGTTCCTCGCCGCCGACGTCATGCTCGTCACCGCCCTCCGCGACGGCATGAACCTCGTCGCGAAGGAGTACGTCGCCAGTCGCGTGGACAACCGGGGCGTGCTGCTGCTCAGCGAGTTCGCCGGCGCGGCGGACGAGATGGGGAGTTCACTCCTCATCAACCCGCATGACATCGACGGGCTGAAGGATGCCATCGTGCGCGCCATCGAGATGCCCTCCGCCGAGCAGGGTCGCCGCATGCGGGCCCTGCGCAAGCGCGTCCGCGAGCACGATGTGGAGGACTGGTCCCAGGAGTTCCTCGACGCGCTGACGGCCTTCCACCAGCGCAGCTCGAGCGCCGACGCGGCGGTCGCGGCGGGGGATGCCGCCGACGAAGCGTCCGCGCGGTCCGCCGCGGCCGCCGAGGACGACCGTGCCGCGGAGGCCGACCGTGCCGCCGAGGACGGCGCGGAGGACGACCGATGACGGCCGCCGACGCCGCCGTCGAGGCCGTCTCGACCACGGCGGAGCTGCTGGTCGCGCTCGACTTCGACGGCACGCTGTCGCCGCTCGTAGACAATCCCATGACCGCGCGCATGACCCCCGGCGCGCGCGAGATCGTCGATCGCCTCGCGGCCCTCCCGCAGACGGTGGTCGCGCTCGTCTCGGGACGCTCCCTCGGGCACCTCCGCGAGATCGCCCAGCACGACGACGCCTCCCCGCTGTGGCTGGCGGCGTCGCACGGCGTGCAGTTCTGGGTCCCGGGGCAAGGACCGGAGGGGACCGCGGACGACGCCGCCGACCTCGCGCTGCGCGACCGCCTCCGGGCCGAGCTCGAGACCGGCACGGAAGGCCTCACGGGGGTCTGGATCGAGCCGAAGGAGTTCGGGTTCGGCATCCATACCCGGACCGCGGATGCCGCCGACGAACGCGCCGCCCGGGAGCTGGCCGACCGCCTGGTCGCGGAGCACGCGCCTCGCTGGCGCCGTCGGACGGGGCACAGCATCCTCGAGTTCTCGTTCCGTCACGAGGGCAAGGACAGCGCGATCCGCACGTTGCGCGAGCGCACCGGCGCCACGGCCGTGCTGTTCGCGGGCGACGACGTCACCGACGAGGACGCGCTGCGGAGCCTCGAGCCGGGCGACCTCGGCGTCCGGGTCGGCGGGGGAGAGACGGCGGCCTCGCTGAGCGTGCCCGACATCGACGCCTTCGTCGACCTGCTTGGCGCCGTCGCGCGTCAGCGCGCCGCTCACGCGCAATAGACTTCGAGAATGCCCGCACCGCAGAATCCGAACACCGGCGAGTTCGACATCAAGCCCCGCAGTCGCGTCGTCACCGATGGCATCGAGGCCACCACCTCCCGCGGGATGCTCCGCGCCGTCGGCATGGGCGACGAGGACTGGGACAAGCCCCAGATCGGCATCGCGTCGAGCTGGAACGAGATCACCCCCTGCAACCTCAGCCTCGACCGTCTCGCGCAGGGCGCCAAGGAGGGCGTCCACTCGGGCGGCGGCTACCCGCTGCAGTTCGGCACCATCTCCGTCTCCGACGGCATCTCGATGGGCCACGAGGGCATGCACTTCTCGCTCGTCTCCCGCGAGGTCATCGCCGACAGCGTCGAGACCGTCATGATGGCCGAGCGCCTCGACGGCTCCGTGCTCCTCGCCGGCTGCGACAAGTCGATCCCGGGCATGCTCATGGCATCCGCCCGTCTCGACCTGTCGAGCGTGTTCCTCTACGCCGGATCGATCGCGCCGGGCTGGGTCAAGCTCTCGGACGGCACCGAGAAGGACGTCACGATCATCGATTCGTTCGAGGCCGTGGGGGCGTGCCTCGCGGGCAAGATGAGCGAGGCCGACCTCAAGCGCATCGAGTGCGCCATCGCGCCCGGTGAGGGCGCATGCGGCGGCATGTACACCGCGAATACGATGGCGTCCGTCGCGGAGGCCCTCGGGCTCAGTCTGCCGGGCTCGGCCGCGCCGCCGTCCGCCGACCGCCGTCGCGACTACTTCGCCCACCGGTCGGGCGAGGCCGTGGTCAACCTGCTGCGCCAGGGCATCACCACGCGCGACATCCTCACCAAGGAGGCGTTCGAGAACGCCATCGCCCTCGCCATGGCGCTCGGCGGCTCGACCAACGTCGTGCTCCACCTGCTCGCGATCGCGAACGAGGCCGAGGTCGAGCTGGACCTCCACGACTTCAACCGCATCGGAGACCGCACGCCCCACGTCGCCGACATGAAGCCGTTCGGCCAGTACGTGATGAACGACGTCGACCGGCACGGCGGCATCCCGGTCATCATGAAGGCCATGCTCGACGAGGGACTGCTGCACGGCGACGCGCTGACCGTCACCGGCAAGACCCTCGCCGAGAACCTCGCCGACCTGAACCCCGACCCGGTCGACGGCAAGGTCATCCACTCGTTCGACAACCCCATCCACGAGACCGGCGGCATCACGATCCTCCACGGGTCGATGGCGCCCGAGGGCGCCGTCGTGAAGTCGGCCGGCTTCGACGGCAACGTCTTCGAGGGTCCCGCGCGCGTCTTCGAACGCGAGCGCGGCGCGATGGACGCGCTGGAGGCGGGCGAGATCGCCGCCGGCGACGTCGTGGTGATCCGCTACGAAGGTCCCAAGGGCGGCCCCGGTATGCGCGAGATGCTCGCCATCACGGCGGCCATCAAGGGCGCGGGCCTCGGAAAAGATGTACTACTCTTGACGGACGGTCGATTCTCAGGCGGCACAACCGGGCTGTGCATCGGCCATATAGCTCCCGAAGCGGTGGACGCTGGTCCCATCGCCTTCGTGCGCGATGGTGATCTGATACGGGTCGATATCGCTGCTCGCACGCTCGACCTGATCGTCGACGAGGCCGAGCTCGCCTCCCGCCGTGACGGCTGGGAGCCCCTTTCTCCGCGCTATACCCGTGGCGTCCTGGCCAAGTACTCCAAGCTCGTGCGCTCCGCTGCCGAGGGCGCTGTCACGGGCTGACGGCCGCTCCGACTCACCTTCTTCCGGTTCCGAGGTACCACCATGTCCGCCGAATTCGCACCGGCCGTTCCCCGGCCTCCCGCCCGCACCGCTCCCGCGCCCGTGCTCACGGGTGCGCAGGCGGTCGTCCGCTCGCTCGACCTGCTCGGCGTCACCGACGTGTTCGGTCTGCCGGGTGGCGCGATCATGCCGGTCTACGACCCGCTCATGGACGACGAGCACGTCCGCCACATCCTCGTCCGCCACGAGCAGGGCGCCGGTCACGCGGCCGAGGGCTACGCCGCCGCCTCCGGGCGCACCGGTGTCGCGATCGCGACGTCCGGCCCGGGCGCGACGAACCTCGTCACCGCCATCGCCGACGCCTACATGGACTCGGTGCCGCTCGTGTGCATCACCGGCCAGGTGTTCTCGACCCTGATGGGGACGGACGCCTTCCAGGAGGCGGACATCGTCGGCATCACCATGCCGATCACGAAGCACTCGTTCCTGGTCAAGACCGCCGAGGACATCCCCGGCGCCATCGCCGCGGCGTTCGAGATCGCCTCCACCGGTCGTCCCGGCCCCGTGCTCGTGGACATCACCAAGGACGCGCAGCAGGCCGAGGCGCCGTTCGTGTGGCCGCCGAAGATCGATCTGCCCGGCTACCGCCCGGTGACCAAGGCGCACGGCAAGCAGATCCAGGCGGCCGCGCAGCTGCTCGCCACCGCGAAGAAGCCCGTCCTGTACGTCGGCGGCGGGGCCATCCGCTCGAACGCCTCGGCCGAGCTGAAGGTGCTCGCCGAGGCGACCGGTGCGCCGGTCGTGACGACGCTCATGGCCCGCGGCGCGTTCCCCGACTCGCACGAGCAGCACCTGGGCATGCCCGGCATGCACGGCACGGTGCCGGCGGTCCTCGCCCTGCAGGAGAGCGACCTCATCGTCTCGCTCGGCGCCCGCTTCGACGACCGCGTCACGGGCAAGGCGTCGCTGTTCGCGCCGCACGCGCAGGTCGTGCACGTCGACATCGACCCGGCGGAGATCTCCAAGATCCGCACGGCCGACGTCCCCATCGTGGGCGACCTCCGCGAGGTCCTCGTGGACCTGGATGCCGCCTTTCGCACGGCCGCGGCCGAGAACGAGGTCGACTACAGCGAGTGGTGGACCTACCTGAACGGCCTCCGCGAGGAGTTCCCGCTCGGGTACACCCCGACGACGGACGGCCTCCTGTCGCCGCAGCACGTCATCCAGCGCATCGGCGAGCTGACCGGACCGGAGGGCGTGTACGCCGCGGGCGTCGGCCAGCACCAGATGTGGGCCGCGCAGTTCATCAAGTACGAGCGTCCCAACTCGTGGCTCAACTCCGGCGGCGCCGGCACGATGGGCTACGCGGTCCCCGCGGCCATGGGTGCGAAGGTCGCTCAGCCCGACCGCGTGGTGTGGGCGATCGACGGCGACGGCTGCTTCCAGATGACCAACCAGGAGCTCGCCACCTGCGTCATCAACGACATCCCGATCAAGGTCGCCGTCATCAACAACTCGTCGCTGGGCATGGTGCGGCAGTGGCAGACCCTGTTCTTCGACGGACGCCACTCGAACACCGACCTCAACACGGGCCACGGCACCCGTCGCATCCCGGACTTCGTCAAGCTCGGCGAGGCGTACGGCTGCCTCGCCATCCGCGTGGAGCGCGAGGACGAGATCGACGCCGCGATTCAGCTCGCCCTCGACACGAACGACCGCCCCGTGGTCATCGACTTCGTCGTGAGCGCGGATGCCATGGTGTGGCCGATGGTGCCGCAGGGCGTGAGCAACAGCTACGTGCAGTACGCCCGCGACCACTCGCCGTCGTTCGACGGGCAGGAGGACTGACATGTCGAGGCACGTGCTGAGCCTCCTCGTCGAGGACAAGCCGGGTCTGCTGACCCGCGTCGCCGGGCTGTTCGCCCGCCGCGGCTTCAACATCGAGTCGCTCGCCGTCGGTGTGACCGAGGTGCCGGGGCTGTCCCGCATCACGGTCGTCGTCGATGTCGAGGGCCTGCCGCTCGAACAGGTGACCAAGCAGCTGAACAAGCTCATCAACGTCATCAAGATCGTCGAGCTGGATGCGTCGACGTCGGTGCAGCGCGAGCACGTGCTCGTGAAGGTTCGCGCCGACAACGCCACCCGATCGAACGTGCTCGAGGTCGTGAACCTCTTCCGCGCGTCCGTCGTCGACTACGCCCCCGACGCCATCGTGATCGAGATCACCGGCGACTCCGGCAAGGTCGGCGCCTTCCTCAAGGCCATCGAGCCGTTCGGCGTGAAGGAGCTCGCCCAGTCGGGCCTCCTCGCCGTCGGCCGCGGCGGCAAGAGCATCACCGAGCGCGTCCTGCGCGGCTGAGCTTCCCCACTTCCCCTCACCAGCGGCCCCGGGACGGGGCCAGAACACAAGGAGAAACATCCTCATGGCAGAGATCTTCTACGACGACGACGCCGACCTCTCGATCATCCAGGGCAAGAAGGTCGCCATCGTCGGCTACGGCTCGCAGGGGCACGCGCACGCGCAGAACCTCCGCGACTCGGGCGTCGAGGTCGCCATCGCGCTGAAGGACGGCTCGAAGTCGGCCGCGAAGGCGCAGGAGGACGGTTTCGAGGTCAAGAGCGTCGCCGACGCCGCCGAGTGGGCCGACCTCATCATGATCCTCGCGCCGGACCAGCACCAGCGTTCGATCTTCGCCGAGTCCATCAAGGACAAGCTCACGGCGGGCAAGACCCTCGCCTTCGCGCACGGCTTCAACATCCGCTTCGGCTACATCGACGCGCCCGAGGGCGTCGACGTCATCCTCGTCGCCCCGAAGGCCCCCGGCCACACCGTGCGCCGCGAGTACGTCGCCGGTCGCGGCATCCCCGACATCATCGCCGTCGAGCGGGACGCGTCGGGCTCGGCCTGGGACACCGCCCTCTCGTACGCGAAGGCCATCGGCGGCACGCGCGCCGGCGTCATCAAGACGACCTTCACCGAGGAGACCGAGACCGACCTGTTCGGCGAGCAGGCCGTCCTGTGCGGTGGCATGAGCCACCTCGTCCAGTACGGCTTCGAGACCCTCACCGAGGCCGGCTACCAGCCGCAGATCGCGTACTTCGAGGTGCTGCACGAGCTGAAGCTCATCGTCGACCTCATGTGGGAGGGCGGCATCGCCAAGCAGCGCTGGTCGATCTCCGACACCGCCGAGTACGGCGACTACGTCTCCGGTCCCCGTGTCATCTCGCCCGAGGTGAAGAAGAACATGCAGGCCGTCCTCGCGGACATCCAGTCCGGCGCGTTCGCGAAGCGCTTCATCGACGACCAGGACAACGGTGCCACCGAGTTCCTCGAGCTCCGCGAGAAGGAGCAGGGTCACCCCATCGAGGCCACCGGCAAGGAGCTCCGCGGCCTGTTCGCCTGGAAGCAGCAGGACAGCGACTACACGGAGGGCAGCGCTGCGCGCTGACCTCCGCCGGAGGCTGCGTCATCCATAGCGATCGCCCAGGCGATCGCGGTGGGCAGCGCTGCGCGCTGACCTCCGCCGGAGGCTGCGTCATCTATAGCGATCGCCCAGGCGATCGCGGTGGGCAGCGCTGCGCTGACCCCCGCCCGAACGCCCCGGCGCCGTCACGGCCCGGGGCGTTCGGCGTTCCCGCCGGGGAACCTCGCGGTCCGGGGGCGTCCACCGGGCTTCGCGCAAGACCCGCGCCGATCCCGGCCGAACCGCACGCGCGCCGTTACCGTGGACGGGTGAGCACACCGCGCGATGACGACGCCCTGTCGTGGGACGGCGACGACGACCCGACCCTCGACGTCCGGGGCGAGCAGACGCCGCCGCGCACGCGCCCTCCCGTCGCGGAGGAGCCCGAGCCGTCAGTGCCCTCCCCGGCGTCGACGCGATCCGTCGACGCGGCGCCCGCCCCGGTGGCATCCGATGTCCCGACCGCCCCGCGGACCCCGGATGCCGCGGATGCCGAGCCCCGCGAGGACGCCGACGACGCGCGTCCGTCCGGGGCGATGGGCAACGCCGGTCTCGTCGGGATCGGCATGGTCGCCGCGACGTTCCTGTTGTTCGCGGTCGGCTGGCTCGTCGCCGGGCTGCGGCTGCTCGACGCCGGTCTCCCGGTCGACGACGTCGCGCTGGTCGCCCTGACCATCGGCGCCGCCCTCGCCCCGCCGGTCTGGTTCGTCGCCACGCTGGCCCTCACCCGCCGGAAGACGACGTGGCTGCGTTTCGTCATCCTCATCGTCGGCATCGTGCTGCTGGTGCCGTGGCCCTACCTGTCGACGGGAGCCCTCGTATGAGCGCCGACGCCTCCGCCCGCGGCGCCTCCGGGCGACGGCTGCCCCGCTGGGTCGTCGTCGCCGTCGCGACGCTCTTCGGGCTGTTCTACGCCTACATCGTGTGGAGCGCGGTGGCGCTGCTCGTCGGGCAGGCATCCGGCTCGTTCGGGCTGACCGGTCTCGGCTGGTTCGTCTACATCCTGCCGATCGTCTTCCCGCTGGCCGCGTTCGGCGTCGCGTTCGCCCTGGGATGGAAGCGGCGCGTGGGGGAGTTCGCCCTCGTCCTGCTGGCGGGGCTGACGCTCTCGGCGGCGTTCTGGCTCGCGATCGTCGGCTACGGCGCCACCTCGTACTCGCTCTACGGCGCCTGAGGACGCTCCGCGGGCGCGGCGGGGCGGCCGGCCGTTCAGACCGGGCGCTGCGCCGCGGAGCGCCGACCGGCAGCGCCTGAGGACGCGCGGCGGGGGACCGGGACCGGCATCCCGCGTCACACGGTCCGGGCACCCGGCGGGGCCGCGCTAGGCTGGCACCGGCCCACCGGGTCGTGCGTCCGGCCCCGGGCCGGTCCGCCGCGAGGTGCGCCGATTCCCCGTGCACCGTTTCGAAGGACGCATCCGTGACGAAGCCCGTCGTGCTCATCGCCGAAGAACTCTCGCCCGCCACGATCGACGCGCTCGGCCCCGACTTCGACGTGCGCAACGTCGACGGGACCGACCGCCCCGCGCTGCTGTCGGCTCTGGCCGACGCGCACGCGGTGCTCGTGCGCTCGGCCACGCAGATCGATGCCGAGGCCCTCGCCGCGGCGCCGTCGCTCAAGGTCGTCGCCCGCGCCGGCGTCGGCCTCGACAACGTCGACATCAAGGCCGCGACGGCCGCAGGCGTCATGGTCGTGAACGCGCCGACCTCGAACATCATCTCCGCCGCCGAGCTCACCGTCGGCCACGTGCTGAGCCTCGCGCGCCGCATCCCCGCCGCGCACGCCTCCCTCGCCGAGGGGCTGTGGAAGCGCAGCTCGTTCACCGGCACCGAGCTCTTCGAGAAGACGATCGGCATCATCGGCCTCGGTCGCATCGGCGCGCTCATCGCCGCGCGCCTGCAGGCGTTCGACATGCGCGTCATCGCCTACGACCCCTACGTCACCGCGACCCGTGCGCAGCAGCTCGGCGTCCAGCTCGTCTCGCTCGACGAGCTGCTCGACCAGAGCGACTTCGTCACGATCCACATGCCCAAGACCCCCGAGACCACGGGGATGATCGGCACGGCGCAGCTGCGCCGCATGAAGAAGACCGCCTACGTCATCAACGTCGCGCGCGGCGGCCTGATCGACGAGGAGGCGCTGCACGAGGCGCTCACCACCGGCGAGATCGCCGGCGCGGGCCTCGACGTCTTCTCCACCGAGCCGCCCGCGCAGGACGGCCCGGCCCGCAAGCTCCTCGACCTGCCGAACGTCGTCGTGACCCCTCACCTCGGCGCCAGCACCGAGGAGGCGCAGGAGAAGGCCGGCGTCTCGGTGGCCCGCTCGGTCAAGCTCGCCCTCGAGGGCGATCTGGTGCCGGATGCCGTGAACGTCGCCGGCGGCGCGATCGACCCGTTCGTCCGGCCGGGCATCGCCCTCGTCGAGATGCTGGGTCAGTTCTTCAGCGGCCTCGCCGACAGCGCGCTGACGAGCCTGGACATCGAGGTGCGCGGCGAGCTGGCCGCCTACGACGTCAGCGTGTACCGTCTCGCCGCCTTGAAGGGCATCTTCAGCCGCATCGTCAGCGAGACCGTGTCGTACGTCAACGCGCCGCTGTTCGCCGAGCAGCGCGGTGTCGAGGCGCGCCTGATCGTCGAGGCGGAGAGCCCGCTCTACCGCAACATCACGATCCTCCGCGGCACGCTCGCCGACGGGTCGACCCTCACCGTCGCGGGCACCCTCGCCGGCACCCGCATGGTCCCCAAGGTCGTCGAGATCAACGGCTACGACATCGAGGTGCCGATCGAGCAGCACCACATCGTCATGCGCTACGCGGACCGTCCCGGCATCGTGGCGATCTACGGTCAGGAGCTCGGCGAGGCGGGCATCAACATCGCGGGCCTGCAGGTCGCCCGACCGGATGCCACGGGCCGCGCGCTCTCGGTCCTCACGGTGGACTCGCCGGTGCCCGACGAGATCCTGTCGTCGATGCGTCAGGCGACCAACGCCGACCTGTTCCGTCAGATCGAGATCGTCGAGAGCTGACCCGCTCCGACCAATCCGCGGGCCGTACTCCTCCGGGGGTGCGGCCCGCGGTCGTTCTGCCGTCGCTATCGGGCCGAGGCCGGTCAGCCGGTCCGAGCCGGACGGGTCAGGTCGTCGCGGCGACCACGGCGGCGATGAGGGCGTCGAGGTCTTTGCCCGCGAGCGCGGGGCCGGCGACGGCGTTCAGGTCCAGCACGGCGTTGAAGTAAAGGCCGTCGCTGACCAGCAGCACCATCTGCAGCGCGGTCTCGTCGCGGGTGTGCGGACGGAGACTGTCCTCCCAGAGCTCGCGCACGCGACGGAGCGAGGCGGAAGCCGCGTCGTCGCCGTTCTGCGCAAGGCGGGACACGGCCAGGATCGTGCGGTCCAACGGCGACCCGGTGTTCTGCGACGACCGCAGGTGGGCGGCGATGACGCCCTCGGTCGACCGCTCGATCTCGTCCACGTCGTCTTTGGCGAGCACCTCGAGCCGCGCGATGAGGGCCTCTTCGAGCGCGCTCTTCGAGGCGTAGTGGTAGAGCAGCCCGCCCTTGGACACACCGGCCGCTTTCGCCGTGGCATCCATCGTCGCCGCCCTCTCGCCGTCGTCGACGAGGATGCGGGTGAACGCGTCGAGGACGGCGTCGCGGGCGTGAGGCGGTCTGCTCATGGCCTCTCGATCGTACTGGCGGCAGGGGCTGCAGGTTTGATACTATACCGGCTGGACGGTTAAGAAACGGATCGGAACCATGCTCACCTCGTCGTTGCCCACGCAAGAGATCGACGCCCCCCGTGCCGGCTGGCGCGGGTGGTTCGCGCTGGCGGTGCTCATGCTGCCCGTGCTGCTGGTCTCGGTCGACAACACGGTGCTGAGCTTCGCCCTGCCCGAGATCGCCTTGGACCTGCAGCCCTCCAGCATCGAGCAGCTGTGGATCATCGACGTGTACCCGCTCGTGCTCGCGGGTCTGCTCGTCACGATGGGGACGCTCGGCGACCGCTTCGGCCGCCGACGCATGCTGCTGATCGGCGCCACGGGCTTCGCCGCGGTGTCGGCGCTGGCCGCGTTCGCCCCGACCGCCGCGCTGCTCATCGCCGGCCGCGCGCTGATGGGCGTGTTCGGCGCCATGCTCATGCCGTCGACGCTGTCGCTGCTGCGGAGCATCTTCCGCGATCGCGACCAGCGGCGGATCGCGATCGCCGTGTGGGCCTCGGCCTTCTCGGCGGGCGCCGCGCTCGGACCGATCGTGGGCGGGTTCCTGCTCGAGCACTTCTCGTGGGGCTCCGTCTTCCTCATGGCGGTCCCCGTGCTGGTGCCCCTGCTGGTGCTCGCCCCGTTCTTCGTCCCGGAGAGCCGCGACCCGCACCCCGGCCGGTTCGACGCGGCGAGCGTCGTGCTGTCGCTCGCGACGATGGTCCCCATCGTCTACGCCATCAAGAAGCTCGCCGTCGAGGGGCCGACCTCGCTCGCCCTCGCGCTCTTCGCGGCCGGTGCCGTGTTCGGCTGGCTGTTCGTCCGGCGTCAGCGGAGCCTCGCGACCCCGATGCTCGACATGTCGCTGTTCCGCCGCGGAACGTTCTCGGGCGCGATCCTCGTGAACCTGCTGAGCGTCATCGGGCTCGTCGGCTTCCTCTACTTCGTCGCTCAGCATCTGCAGCTGGTCGTCGGGCTGAGCCCCATGGTCGCGGGCTTCGCGCTGTTGCCCGGACTCGCGCTCATGATCGCGTCGGGCCTGCTCGTCGTGCCGGTCGCCAAGCGCGTCGCGCCCCGCGTGGTGGTGCCCGCCGCCCTGGTCTTCTCGGTGGTCGCGTACGTCCTGGTCGCGCTCTCCACGGCGGATCTCACCCAGCTGATCGTCGCGTTTGCGCTCCTCGGCATTGGCATCGGTGCTGCCGAGACCGTCTCGAACGAGCTCATCCTGTCCAGCGCCCCGCCGGCGAAGGCGGGAGCCGCGAGCGCGGTGTCCGAGACCGCCTACGAGTTGGGCGCCGTCCTCGGCACGGCCGTGCTCGGCGGCATCCTGGCCGCGTTCTACCGTGCACAGCTGGTGCTGCCCGCGGGCCTGCCCGAGCCCATCGCGGACGCCGCGCGGCAGACGCTCGCGGGAGCGGTGGCCGTCTCGCACACGATCGAGGACGCGACGCTGGCCGAGGCTCTCCGTACCGCGGCTGCCCACGCCTTCGACTCCGGCGTCGTCGTCACGGCGCTCATCGGCGCCGCGCTCATCGTCGTGGCCGGGGTCATCGCTGCCACTACCCTGGGAGGAACCCGCGGCGCGTCGACGAAGTGATGCGCCCTGAGCGTTGAGGAGAGCGATGTCGCGCGTCGTGAAGCTGGCCGTCATCCCAGGTGACGGCATCGGTCCCGAGGTCGTCGCCGAGGCCGTCAAGGTGCTCGACGCGGTCACCGCCGAGGCGGACGTGACGTTCGAGAAGACGCCCTTCTCGCTCGGCGCCGGCCGTTACCTCAACACCGGCGACACCCTCACCGACGACGACCTCGCGGCGATCGCCTCCCACGACGCGATCCTGCTCGGCGCCGTCGGGGGACTGCCCGGCGACCCGCGGCTGAAGGACGCGAACATCGAGCGCGGGCTCCTGCTGAAGCTCCGCTTCGAGCTCGACCACTACGTCAACCTGCGACCGTCGAAGCTGTACCCCGGTGCGGCCGGACCGCTGGCGGACCCGGGCGAGATCGACTTCGTCGTCGTCCGCGAGGGGACCGAGGGTCCCTACGTCGGCAACGGCGGCGCGATCCGACGCGGCACCCCGCACGAGGTGGCCAACGAGACCTCCGTCAACACCGCCTACGGCGTCGAGCGTGTCGTCCGCTACGCCTTCGCCCTCGCTGAGCGCCGTCGCCACAAGCTCACGCTCGTGCACAAGACGAACGTGCTCGTGCACGCGGGCGGCATGTGGAAGCGGATCGTGGATGCCGTGGCATCCGAGTTCCCGGAGGTCGCCGTAGACTACCTGCACGTCGATGCGGCCACCATCTTCCTGGTCACGAACCCGGGCCGCTTCGACGTGATCGTCACCGACAACCTCTTCGGCGACATCCTCACCGACCTGGCCGGCGCCGTCACCGGAGGCATCGGCCTCGCCGCTTCGGGCAACATCAACCCCGACGGCGCGTTCCCCTCGATGTTCGAGCCCGTCCACGGATCGGCGCCCGACATCGCGGGCACCCAGAAGGCCGATCCCACGGCCGCGATCCTCTCCGTCGCCCTGCTGCTCGACCACCTCGGGCTCCGCGACGAGGCCGTCCGCGTCACCCGCGCGGTCGAGGACGACATCGCCGGCCGCGACGGCGGCCGCACCACCGCCCAGATCGGCGACGCCATCGCCGATCGCGTCCGGGCGTAACCTGGACCGATCGGCCCGCACCGCCACCGCGCACGAGACTCTTTGGATCACGATGACCACGATCGACACCGACCCCGACACCGGACTCGACCCCCTCGAGTTCGCCGTCACCCGCAACCTCGCCGCGAAGAGCGCCGCGCAGCGTGATGAGATCTTGGCCAGTCCCGGCTTCGGTCAGAGCTTTACCGACCACATGGTCGACATCTGCTGGTCCGTCCGCGGCGGCTGGCACCGCCCGCGCGTCTCGCCCTACGGCCCCATCTCGCTCGATCCCGCCGCGGCAGTCCTGCACTACGGGCAGGAGATATTCGAGGGCATCAAGGCCTATCGCCACGCGGACGGCTCGGTGCACACCTTCCGTCCGGACCAGAACGGCCGTCGCCTGCAGCGTTCCGCCCGCCGCCTCGCGCTGCCCGAGCTGCCGGTGCCGTACTTCCTGCAGTCGCTGCGCGAGCTCATCGCCGTCGACGGGGCGTGGGTCCCCTCCGGCGAGGATCAGAGCCTGTACCTCCGTCCCTTCATGTTCGCGAAGGAGGCGTTCCTCGGCGTGCGCCCCGCACACAAGGTGGCCTACTACCTCATCGCCAGCCCCGCCGGCGCCTACTTCAAGGGCGGGGTGAAGCCGGTGTCGATCTGGCTCAGCGAGGACTACTCCCGCGCCGGCAAGGGCGGCACCGGGGCGGCGAAGACCGGCGGCAACTACGCCGCGAGCCTGCTGCCGCAGTCCGAGGCGTACGAGAACGAGTGCGACCAGGTCGTCTTCCTCGACCAGGACCGCAACGTCGAGGAGCTCGGCGGCATGAATGTCGTCTTCGTCTACAAGGACGGCACGATCGTTACCCCGCAGTCCGACTCGATCCTCGAGGGCATCACGCGCGACTCGCTGCTGCAGCTGGCCCGCGATCGCGGACACCACGTCGTCGGGCGGAACGTCTCGCTCACCGAGTGGCGCGAGGGGGTGGCATCCGGTGACATCGTCGAGGTGTTCGCGTGCGGCACCGCCGCCGTCGTCACCCCGATAGGCGTGCTCAAGGGCCGCGACTTCATCGACGAGCAGCCCACCGGCACCCTCGCGCTCGAGCTGCGTCAGCAGCTGACCGACATCCAGTACGGCCGCGCCGAGGACACGCACGGCTGGCTGTACCGT
>VGAV01000005.1 GCA_016870695.1 Actinomycetota bacterium
GTGCGTCATCGCCCCGCGCAAGTCCTCCCTCGACCTGCTCCGCCAGCAGAGCACCGGCCTGCCCACGATCGTCATCAAGGCGGAGGCGGATGCCTCGTGGCACACGGTCGGCGTGGACCAGCGCGCCGGCGCGCGTCTGGCCGTGGACCACCTGATCGGGCTCGGCCACCGCACCATCGCCCACCTCGCCGGTCCGCAGGACTGGTTCGACGCCCTCGAGCGCGCACAGGGCTGGCGCGAGAGCCTCGCCGAGGCGGGCCTGGCCGAGGGGCCGCACGTCATCGGCGAGTGGACGTCGGACTTCGGATACGAGTACGGCCGATCGGCGGACCTCGGCGACACCACCGCGGTGTTCGCCGCCAACGACCAGATCGCGCTCGGCGTCGTGCACGGGCTGAGCGTGCGCGGCCTCCGCGTCCCCGACGACATCAGCGTCATCGGCTTCGACGACCTCGCGGACGCCCGGCACTTCCTGCCGCCGCTGACGACGGTCCGCCAGGACTTCGCCGCCCTCGGCGAGCTTGCGCTGCAGCAGCTCATCGCCGCGATCGAGGGCGACCTGGAGCCGACCCACGACATGATCGAGCCGAATCTCCTCATCCGGGAGTCGACGAGAGCCCGCGTCCGGGAGTAGGCTCCGCGCTTCGTCCCGCGGCATTGGGCGTGTCCAAGCCCCGTGATGGAGTTGTGATCTGCGCGGCCGAAATTGTCGGAGATTCGACTTGCGCTCCGCATTGTTAGCGCGCACACTTGACCACATCAGGAGTGCTGCCTCACACAGCTGCACGACATCCCTCTCCAACCCGAACGCTGGAGAGATCTCAAGGAGGAGAACCAATGTCTATTTCGAAGCGCATGCGCGGCGTCGTCGGCCTGATCGGAGCGGGCGCTGTCGCCCTCTCGCTCGCCGGCTGTGCCGGCGGCTCGGGCGCGGGCGGCGAGGGCGGCGGCGACGGCGACCTCACCACCGTCGGTTTCGTCGCTGTCGGCCCCGAGGGCGGCTGGCGCAACGCCAACGAGCAGGCCATCAAGGACGCGTTCACGCAGGACGCCGGCTTCGACCTCAAGTACGCCCCCGCCGCCAGCCCCAGCGACCAGAAGTCGCAGCTGGACGCCTTCGCCACCTTCGTCAACGACGAGGTCGACGTGATCCTGCTCACCGCCACCGAGGCATCCGGCTGGGAGGACTCGCTGGAGCTCGCCAAGGAGGCGGAGATCCCCGTCGTCCTGCTCGACCGCGGCGTCGACGCCCCCGAGGACCTCTACGTCACCCGCATCGCGCCCGACAACAAGCAGGTCGCGGCGTCGGTCGGCTCGTGGGCCGTCGACACCTTCCCGTCCGGCGCCAAGTACTTCGTCCTCGAGGGCGTCCCCGGCCTGTCGGTCGTGAACGAGCGCAACGAGGGCTTCGACTCCGAGGTGGACGGCGCGACCGGCTTCACCAAGGTCGGTGCGCAGACCGCCAACTGGAAGACCGACGAGGGCAAGTCCGTCATCGAGACCGTCCTGAAGGCGAACAACAACGACATCCAGTTCATCTTCGCCCAGAACGATGAGATGGGCATCGGCGCGGCGCAGGCCGTCTCGGCCGCGGGCCTGACCCCCGGCACCGACGTCAAGATCGCCACGATCGACGGCACCAAGGGCGCGCTCGAGGCCCTGTCCGAGGGTCAGCTGAGCTTCGTCGCCCAGTACAACCCGTTCTTCGGCGACGTCGCCGTCGACGCCGTCCAGAAGGCCATCGCCGGCGAGTCGGTCGAGTCGACCATCATCGTCGACAGCGCCACGTTCGACTCCCCGGAGGCGGCTGACACCGCGCTGTCGGAGGGCCTGGGCTTCTGAGCCCGGACCACCCGCTCGAACGCACCACTTCAGGAGTGGGGGCCGCCCGCCCGGGCTGCCCCCGCTCCGCATTCCATCCGCTCCGCCAACACGAGGAAGTTCGTCAGCGATGACAGAATCCCTACCGATCGTCGAAGTCCGCGGCGCATCGATCACGTTCCCCGGCGTCAAAGCCCTCGATGAAGTGAACTTCCGACTGCTGCCGGGAGAGGTCCACACCCTGATGGGCGAGAACGGGGCGGGCAAGTCCACCCTGATCAAGGCTCTCACCGGCGTCTACCAGATCGACTCCGGCTCGATCCTCATCTTCGGGGAGGAGAAGCGCCTCACCGGTACCGCCTCCGCCCAGGCCGCCGGCATCTCGACGGTGTACCAGGAGGTCAACCTCTGCACCAACCTCACCATCGGTGAGAACGTCATGCTCGGCCACGAGGTGCGCGGCCCCCTCGGCATCAACTGGCGCGCCACCCACGCCCGCGCCCAGGAGGCCCTCACCCGCATGGGGCT
Organism: Actinomycetota bacterium; assembly: GCA_016870695.1. Classification (GTDB taxonomy): domain Bacteria; phylum Actinomycetota; class Actinomycetes; order Actinomycetales; family Microbacteriaceae; genus Microbacterium. Next base: position 2,350 of record VGAV01000005.1, read on the forward strand.
CGGCCACCTCGACACCCGTGCCCCGCTCTCGTCCATCTCGATCGCCCTGCAGCAGCTGGTCGCCATCAGCCGCGCGATGGTCACCGATTCGAAGGTGCTCATCCTCGACGAGCCGACCTCGAGCCTGGATGCCGCCGAGGTCGAGACCCTGTTCTCGGTCATGCGCCGCCTGCGCGACCAGGGCGTGGCCATCCTCTTCGTCTCGCACTTCCTCGATCAGGTGTACGCGATCAGCGACCGCATCACGGTGCTGCGCAACGGCGGCTTCGTCGGCGAGTACCTCACGCGCGACCTCGACCGCACCCAGCTCATCTCGAAGATGATCGGCAAGGACATCGAGGCCCTCCGCGCCCTCGGATCCAACCGGCAGGTCGACGCGCGCGACCGCAGCGCGACCCCCGTCTACGCCGCCGAGGGCCTCGGCCGCGCCGGCGCGCTGGCGCCGACCGACATCGAGATCCACAAGGGCGAGGTCGTCGGGTTCGCCGGGCTCCTGGGCTCCGGCCGCACCGAGCTCGCCCGCCTCATCGCCGGCGCGGACCGCGCCGACTCGGGCACTGTGCGCCTGAAGGGCAAGAAGGTCAACGTCACCTCGCCGGTGTCGGGCCTCGGCAACCACATCGCCTACTCGACCGAGAACCGCCGCGACGACGGCATCATCGGCGACCTGAGCATCCGCGAGAACATCATGCTGGCGCTGCAGGCCAAGCGCGGCTGGCTGCGTCGCATCCCGGCGCGGGAGGTCGACCAGCTCGTCTCCACCTACATGGAGCGCTTCAGCGTCCGGCCGAACGACCCGGACCGCCCCATCCGCCTGCTGTCGGGCGGCAACCAGCAGAAGGTGCTCCTCGGCCGCTGGCTCGCGACCGACCCGGAACTGCTGCTGCTCGACGAGCCCACCCGCGGCATCGACGTCGGCGCCAAGGCCGACATCCAGGAGACCGTCGCCGAGCTCGCCGAGGCGGGCATGAGCGTCGTGTTCATCTCGTCCGAGCTCGAAGAGGTCGTCCGCCTGTCCGAGCGCATCGTCATCATGAAGGACCACGAGAAGGTCGGCGAGGTCGTCAACGGCCCCGACGTCACCGCGGAGCGCGTGGTGTCGATCATCGCGGCCGAGTCCGAAGAAGAGGCAGAGGCGCAGGCCGAGGCCCTCGCCGAAGGAGAGACCCGCTGATGCCCGCTCTGAAGTCGCTGCTGCGCACCCCGTGGTTCTGGGGCATCATCGGCATCGTCCTGCTGCTGTCCCTGAACGTCGTCAAGGACCCGACCTACCTCGCCGTCGGCATCAACCCGGCGACGGGCCAGCTCGCCGGCAACCTGCTCGACATCCTCCGCGTCTCGGCGCCGATCATTATGATCGCCCTCGGGATGACGTTCGTCATCGCCACGAAGGGCATCGACCTCTCCGTCGGCTCGATCATGGCCGTCGGCGGGGCCGCGGCGATGGAGCTGCTGCGGGCGCTGAACGCCCCCAGCTCGTTCGGCGCCATGTTCACCGCGATCGGCCTGGCCCTGCTCCTCGGCGCCGTGCTCGGCCTGGTCAACGGCCTCCTCGTCTCGATCGTCGGCCTGCAGCCGTTCATCAGCACGCTGGTCATGATGCTCGCGGCCCGCGGCATCGCCCGCGTGATCACGGGCGGACAGAACACCAACTCGCAGAACCAGCCGTTCCAGCAGATCTCCAACGGTCAGGTGCTGGGACTGCCGATCAGCTTCGTCATCGCCATCGCCATCGTCGTGGTCGTCACGGTCATCATGCGGCGCACCGCGCTGGGCCTGATGATCGAGTCGATCGGCGTGAACCCGGACGCGAGTCGGCTCGCCGGCATCCGTCCCCGCCCCATCCTCATCACGGTCTACGTCCTCTCCGGCGTCCTCGCCGCGGGCGGCGGTCTGTTCACCGTGTCGGAGGTCATGACGGTGGACGTGTCGGGCACCGGCTACCAGATGGAACTGGATGCCATCCTCGCGGTCGTCATCGGCGGCACCTCGCTCGCCGGCGGCAAGTTCTCCATCCTCGGATCGACGGTCGGTGCGCTGCTGATCGCGACGCTGAACAAGACCGTGCTGTTCCTGGGGGTCTCCGCCGCGGCGACCCCGGCCTTCAAGGCCATCGTCATCGTGCTGCTCGTCCTGCTGCAGTCCGAGCGGGTGAGGACCTTCGTCCTCCAGGCCGGACGCCGTCGTACCCGGAAGGAGGTCGTCGCATGAGCACGACCGTCTCACCCCCGTCGCCTTCGCACGGCACCGAGGTCCCGGTCCGGGGCCTGGCGATCTCCCGCATGTGGGGTCGCAGCCAGTCCGTCATCCCGACCCTCGCCGCGGTCCTTCTGCTCGTGGCCATGCTCGTCTACGCCGAGCTCGCGTACGGCCGCGTCTTCCACGCCGGCACGATCTCGAGCCTCCTCGTCAGCTTCGCGCCGACGATCATCCTGGCGGTGGGGATGACCATCGTCATCCTCTCGGGCGGCATCGACCTCTCGGTCGGCGCGGTCGTCGCCTTCACGTCGGTGTCGGGCGTGATGCTCATGAACAACGGCGTGAACGGCTGGGTCGCGGTCATCCTCATGATCGGCTTCGGGGCCCTGTTCGGCCTCGTCTCCGGCGTGCTGATCCAGTACTTCAACGTGCAGCCGTTCATCGCCACGCTGGCGATGATGTTCCTCGCCCGCGGTCTGGCGTCGATCCTGTCGACCGTGCCGGTGCAGGCGCCCGAGGGGGCTCCGATCCTCGCGCTGGCGACCGACTGGAAGATCGTCGACGGACCGAAGGTGAACGACTTCGTGCTCACCCCCGGCTTCTTCGTCGCCGTGCTCGTCGTCGTCGGCGCCTTCGTGCTGCTGCACCGGACGCGCACCGGCCGTACCGTCTACGGCATCGGCGGCGCCGAGAACTCCGCACAGCTCATGGGTCTGCCGGTGGCCCGCACGCGCGTGCTGATCTATATCCTCAGCGGCGCCCTCGCCGGCCTCGCGGCGGTCGTCTACACCGCCGAGGTGGGCGGCAAGGCGCAGAACGTCACCGGCATCGGATGGGAGCTGGATGCCATCGCCGCCGTCGTCATCGGCGGGACGCTCCTGACGGGCGGCGCGGGCTACGTGCTCGGATCGGTCGTCGGCTCGCTCGTCCTGGCGGCCCTGGCCATGATCATCACCAAGGACGGCGGCATCCGTCCCGAGTACCTGACCATCATCACCGGCGGTATCCTGCTCGCGTTCGTCCTGTTGCAGCGCGTGCTCACCGCGCGGCGACGAAAATGAGCATCGTCGTCGACCCGCACCCCCACAAGGAGAACACCGTGGCAGCGTCCCCTGCTGACTTCACGCCCGAGATCGAGGCATCCATCCATCGTGTCCGCCAGGACGTCGCCCGTCTGCACGCCGAACTCGTGCGCTACAACCTGGTCGTGTGGACCGGCGGGAACGTCTCGGGCCGTGTGCCCGGGGCGGACCTGTTCGTGATCAAGCCCTCGGGGGTCTCGTACGACGATCTCTCGCCGTCGAACATGATCCTGTGCGACCTGGACGGCGAAGTCATCCCCGGGACGCCCGGCAGCGACCGCAGCCCCTCCAGCGACACCGCTGCGCACGCCTACGTGTACCGCAACATGCCGGAGGTCGGCGGCGTCGTCCACACGCACTCGACCTACGCGGTCGCGTGGGCCGCGCGCGGCGAGGAGATCCCCTGCGTCATCACCGGGATGGCGGACGAGTTCGGCGGGCCGATCCCGATCGGCCCCTTCGCGGTGATCGGCGACGACTCCATCGGCCGCGGCATCGTCGAGACGCTGCGCGGCCACCGCTCGCGCGCGGTGCTCATGCAGAACCACGGTCCGTTCACGATCGGCGTCTCGGCGAAGGACGCCGTCAAGGCCGCCGTCATGTGCGAGGACGCCGCGCGGTCGGTGCACCTGGCGCGTGAGGCGGGTCCGCTGATCCCGATCCCGCAGGACCGGATCGACCACCTCTACAACCGCTACCAGAACGTCTACGGACAGAACACGGACGCCCGCCGGTGAGCGCGGCGAACCTTCCGGCCGCCGACGTCATCGCGACCGGACGCGCAGCCCTGGGCATCGAGCTCGGCTCCACCCGCATCAAGGCGTGCCTCGTGGACGCCGACGACCCCTCCCGCGTTCTCGCGACCGGGTCCCACGCGTGGGAGAACCGCTACCGCCAGGGCAACTGGACGTACGCCCTCGAGGACGTCTGGGCCGGGGTGCAGGCCGCCTACGCGGCGCTCGCCGCCGAGGTGCGGGGCACCTACGGCGGGGAGATCCAGACGCTGGCCGCGGCGGGCGTGTCCGCCATGATGCACGGCTACCTCGCGTTCGACGCCGAGGGGGAGCTGCTCGTGCCCTTCCGCACGTGGCGCAACACCTCGACCGAGCGCGCCGCGGGCGTGCTGTCGGAGCTGCTCGGCACGAACATCCCGTTGCGGTGGTCGATCGCCCACCTCTATCAGGCGGTGCTCGACGAAGAGGACCACATTCCCGACCTGCACTCCTTCACCACGCTGGCCGGCTACGTCCACGAGAGGCTCACCGGTCGCCGGGTGCTCGGGATCGGGGATGCCTCGGGCATGTTCCCCGTCGACGTCGCCACCCGCGACTACGACGCCGACATGATGGCGAAGTTCGACCGGCTCGTGGCCGAGCGGGCACCGGGCCTGGAGCTGCGGGGCCTGCTCCCCGACGTCCTCGTCGCGGGCGAGCCCGCCGGAGAGCTGACGCCCGAGGGCGCGGCGCTGCTGGACCCGTCCGGCACCCTGCGCCCCGGCGTGCTGTTCTGCCCGCCCGAGGGCGACGCCGGTACGGGCATGGTCGCGACGAACTCCGTCGCCCCGCGCACCGGCAACGTCAGCGCCGGCACGAGCATCTTCGCGATGGTCGTGCTCGAGGGCCCGCTTCGCCGTGCGCACGAGGAGCTCGACCTCGTGACCACCCATGCCGGCGACCTCGTCGCCATGGTGCACTGCAACAACGGCGCGAGCGAGCTCGCCGCATGGGTGGGCCTGTTCGAGCGCTTCGCCGCCATCGCGGGGGGAACGCTGCACCCTGATGAGGTGTTCGAGGCGCTGTTCGTGGAGTCGCTGGACGGCGCCCCCGACGCGGGCGGACTGCTGGCCTACAACCACCTGGCGGGCGAGCCCATCGCGGGCCTCTCCGAGGGGCGGCCGCTGGTCGTCCGGACCCCCGACAGCCGCCTCACGCTGGCGAACTTCATGCGCGCGCAGCTGTACGGCGTCTTCGGCACGCTCGCGCTCGGCATGCGCGTGCTCGCCGAGGAGGGCGTCGAGCTGGACCGCATGTACGCCCACGGCGGCGTGTTCCGCACCGCGGGCGTCGCTCAGCGCTTCCTCGCCGGGGCGCTGGACGCCCCCGTCGCCGTCGCCGCCACGGCCTCCGAGGGCGGCGCGTGGGGGATCGCCGTGCTCGCAGCGTTCGCCGCGGACCCGGCCGCAGGTCCGATCGACCGCTTCCTCACCGACCGCGTCTTCGCGCAGACGGAGTTCGACTCGATCGATCCCGACCCCGAGGACGTCCCCGGTTTCGCCGCCTACCTCACCCGATACCGCGCCGGGCTCGCCATCGAGCACGCCGCCATCTCGGCGACGCCCTGACCCGGGCCCGCCCACACCCAAAAGGAAGATCCGCATGACCCGCACCCCCCTGTCCACGTCGCTCGACGCCTACGAGGTCTGGTTCGTCACCGGCAGCCAGAACCTCTACGGCGAGGAGACGCTGAAGCAGGTCGCCGAGCAGTCGCAGGCCGTCGTGGACGGCCTGAACGGCCTGCCCGTGAAGGTCGTCTGGAAGCCCGTGCTGAAGGACTCCGACAGCATCCGCCGCATGGCTCTCGAGATCAACGGCCGTGACGACGTCATCGGCGTGATCGCCTGGATGCACACCTTCAGCCCCGCGAAGATGTGGATCTCCGGTCTCGACGCCCTGCAGAAGCCGCTGCTGCACCTGCACACGCAGGCCAACGTCGAGCTGCCCTGGAACGACATCGACTTCGACTTCATGAACCTCAACCAGGCCGCCCACGGCGACCGGGAGTTCGGGTACATCCAGACGCGCCTGGGCGTCGCGCGGAAGACCGTCGTCGGCCACGTGTCGAACCCCGCCGTGCGTCAGCAGATCGAGGACTGGGAGCGCGCCGCCGCCGGTTGGACGGCCGCCCGCACCCTCAAGCTCGCCCGGTTCGGTGACAACATGCGCTTCGTCGCCGTCACCGAGGGCGACAAGACCGAGGCCGAGCTCCGCTTCGGCGTACAGGTCAACACGTGGGGCGTCAACGAGCTGGTCGAGGCCGTCGAGAAGGCGTCGGATGCCGATGTCGACGCGCTGGTGCAGGAGTACGTCGACAGCTACGACGTCGTGGACGAGCTGCTCCCCGGAGGCGCGCGCCACCAGTCGCTGCGCGACGGTGCGGCCATCGAGCTGGGGCTCCGCTCCTTCCTCGAGGAGGGCGGCTTCGGCGCGTTCACCACGTCGTTCGAGGACCTCGGCGCGCTGAAGCAGCTGCCCGGTCTCGCGGTGCAGCGCCTGATGGCCGAGGGCTACGGCTTCGGCGCCGAGGGCGACTGGAAGACCGCGATCCTCGTGCGCGTGGCGAACGTCATGGGCTCGGGCCTGCCCGGCGGCGCGTCCCTCATGGAGGACTACACCTACGACCTCGTCCCCGGGCAGGAGCGCATCCTCGGCGCCCACATGCTCGAGGTGTCCCCGTCGCTCACCTCGAAGAAGCCGCGCCTGGAGATCCACGAGCTCGGCATCGGCGGCAAGGACGACCCCGTGCGCCTGGTCTTCACCGCCGACGCGGGCCCGGCGCTCGTCGTGGCGATGAGCGACATGCGCGACCGTTTCCGCCTGGTCGCCAACGTCGTGGAGAACGTCGACGCCCCCGACCTGCCGAAGCTGCCCGTGGGCCGCGCGGTGTGGAAGCCCGCGCCGGACTTCGCCACCTCGGCCGGCTGCTGGCTCGCCGCCGGCGCTGCCCACCACACCGTCATGACGACGGCGGTGGGCATCGAGGTGTTCCGCGACTTCGCCGAGATCGCCAAGACCGAGCTCGTCGTCATCGACGAGGACACCACGGTCCGCGGCTTCCAGAGCGAACTGCGCTGGAACCAGGCGTACTACCGCCTCGCCCAGGGCCTGTAACCCGCGGCATCCCGAACGCCCTCCCCGCCCGTCACCGGCGCGGGGAGGGCGTTCTGCTGCCTTCGGCGGGGCGTGCCTCGTTGTTCCTGCGGCGCAGCCGGCGAGCGCGGGTGGTGCTGTGCCGGTGGTGCCGGGCTGCGGTGCACCGGAGTGGCCCCGGGGCCCTCTGCGGCGCCCCGGGGCCAACCGGGTGCACGTGCGAACGCGCGAAGAGGCCCCGGTGGCGGACCACCGGGGCCTCTCGCGCCGCCTCACGGCAGCGGGTGCGGGATCAGCCGCAGGTGCGGGCGGCGTAGGCGGCGGTGACCGTCGCCGTCGCCGAGCCCTGGGTGACACCGGCCTTGGCCTCGCCGGCGGGCACCGTGGCGGTGCGCGTGGCGAAGGAGGCCGAGGTGGTCGCGCCGGCGGCGACCGTGACCGACTTCGAGCCGTAGGCGGTCGACAGCGTCAGGGATGCCGCGGTGTCACCGCCGTTGACGGCCTTCAGCACCAGCTGGGCCTTGCCCGCGACGCAGCGCGTCTCGGCCGACAGCTGCACCTTCACGACGGGACGGACGGTGACGGTGGCCTCCACCGGCATCCGCGAGTCGTCCTGGGCGACACCGGCGACCGTGAAGGTCCCCGCGGTCGCGTAGGTCGCGGCATCCACGGGCTCCCAGGCCACGTCGACGGTCTGCACCGAGCCGTCGGCCTTGGTCAGGCGGGCCTGGGGGAGCACCGGGGCGGTGCCGGCGTCGGTGGTCACGTCGATGGCATCCACGGTCTTCACCGCGATGTTCGGCGCGTAGGCCTCGAGCACCTTCTGGTACTCGGCGCGGGTCACCGGGATGACCGTGCCGTGACGGGGCTTGCCGCCGTCGGCGTTCTGCGGAAGGCCCTGACGGAGCTTGCCGCCGAGCGCCTGCCAGGTGCCGGCCCGGTCGAGGTCGTTCGTGCCGAACGGGACGTAGTGGTTCGGGCCGCCGTGGTAGTTCGGCTGGTCGATGAAGAGGAACCAGTCGAGGTTGTTCACGTCTCCCTCGTTGGCCGCGAAGATGTTCGCACCCTCACCGCTGGAGTACGTGCCGCCGGGCTCGCCGTTGGGCAGGCCGCTGGCGACGCGCTCCTCGACGAGGGTCCACTGGTCCGCGGCGCCGGTGGTGCCCGGCAGGGTGCCGGTGATGGTGGCGGTGAGGTCCGTGGACTTCTCGTGGCGGATCGTCATGCTCGCCTCGTCCTTGGTGAAGCGGTGGTAGACGCCGTCCTTCTTCGCCACGGTCGAGTCGATGAGGCCGAGACCGTTGCCACGGCGCACGTCGCTCCAGATCTTCGCCTCCGAGAAGGTCACGAAGTCGTCGGTGGTGGCGTACATCATGCGGTTGTAGGTGACGCCGGTCCGGTCGGCCACGTTCGTGGTCGGGTACAGGTTGGACGCCCAGAACACGACGAAGGTGTCGAGCTCCTCGTCCCAGTACGCCTCGGGTGCCCAGGTGTTGCCCGCGAAGTCCGACGACACCTTGACGTGCCGCTGCTCGGACCAGGTCACCAGGTCGTCCGACTCCCAGACCTCGATGTACGTCGAGCCGGAGATCTGCGCAGTGGTGAAGCCGCCCGCCAGACCGTCGACCTTGAGGTCGGTGGCGATCATGTAGAACTTGTCGCCGTGCGGGGCGCGGATGATGAACGGGTCGCGCAGACCCTGCGTGCCGACGGTCGAGGTGAAGATCGGCTGGCCCTGGTTGAGGGTGTTCCACGTGAGCGCGTCGTTGCCCTTGGAGGCCGCGATGCTGACGCGCTCGGCGCCCTGACCCTCGCCGGTGAAGAACGTCCAGAAGTACGCCTCCGTCTCGTCCGACGCACCGGGCATCGGCTGGATGCGTGCGGCGAACGTGCGGCTCGAGGTCGCGCCGCCGTTGACGGCGGTGGCGGTCAGCTGCACCTCGGCGGCGGGGGAGCCCGCGGCCGGACGCTTGACCTCGACGGTGCGCGAGTCCGCGCGAACGCCGTCGCGCAGCGCGGCGTTGGCCGATCCGGCGGTGACCGCCCAGGTGATCGTGGAACCCTGCGCGCCCGCGGTGGACACCGAGAAGTTGCCGCGGATGTTGTCGAGGTTGCGGATGGACAGCGCGGCGAGGTCGCGCGACACCTTCTCGGCGTCGGTGAGCTGCTGCGGCACCGTCACGCGGTAGGTCTGCGTGCGGGTGTCGGAGCCGACGGTGAAGGTCGCCGTCAGGGTGACCGACGCGTCGCCCGCGCCGGCGGCCGGGCGGGTCACGGTGGCGGTGCTGCCGCTGACGGAGATGGCCGCGTTGTCGGACGCCCACGAGACGGTGGCGCCGGCGCTGGTCGTCGGGACGGTGAAGTTCGCCGTCGCGTTCGTCGGGACGGTCACGCCGGCCACCGCGCGATCCAGAGCCTGGGCGTTGTAGAGGGCCTTCACGTCGCTCTCGGTGAGGGCCGACGAGTAGATGGCGAAGTCGTCGACGAGGCCGTTCCAGCCGGGGTCGTTGTAGGTGGAGCGTCCGAGATACGAGACCAGGCTCTGGCCGAAGGAGGCGACGTCGCGGCTGATGGCGTTCTGCGCGATGCGCGTGCCGTTGATGTAGACGCTCAGCTGGCCGGTGGTGCCGCTGATGACGGTCGTGTAGAGGCTCAGGCCGGCGGGAGTCCGGGCGCCGGCGGTGGCGGTGTTCGTCGCGCCCGGGCCGACCTCGGTGCCCCACGGGGCACCCGCGTTGACGCTGTTCGTGACGACGGACTTGACGTAGCCGCTGGGGTTGGCGGGGTTGAGCAGCCAGTAGCCGGACGAGAAGGAGGCGCCGGATGCCACAGGCGCCCCGATGAACGCCGCGGCGACGTTGCCGTTGCCCGAACGGGGGGACAGCCACGTCGAGATGGTGAGGTCCTTCTTGCCGACGAGGCCCGCAGTGGGGATGTCGAGGTAGGCCGCGGTGTTCGCCGCGCCGCCCGGGAGCGACAGGCTGCCGCCGGCGACGGAGCCGCCGTTCTGCCGGAGGGTGGCGTTGTAGCCGTTGCCGCTGACGTCGGAGACCGTGGTGCCGGCGATGGCATCGAAGGAGTAGTGGAGGAGGGGCTGCGGACCGGTCGCGGCCTGCGCCGCGGTGGTCGCCGCTCCCAGGCCGGTCATCGTGAGCGTCAGCGCGGCCGCAGCGGCCACACCTCTTCTCCACAGGGGTGAACGTGTGCGCGTGCGCATGGCGGGCGTCCTTGCTCTCGGTCGACGCGATGCGGCATCTTCGCGCCCGGACGGCGACGTCTCGAGCGCCGGAGACACGCGTCATCGCGGTCTTCGGGGACCGCGGCTGCGGTCGAGGGGCTGTGTTGTTACCGGGAACAACCGGTCTCTTCACGGTAGGGCGCGCGTGTCGGACGTGTCAAGAGCGAGCGGGCCTGGTCTGGACGAAAAGCGCAGCGCGCTGCGCGAGCCTCGGCGGGGTGTCGCGGGGCACGGCGAGCCCTCCGTGCACCGGGCGGCGGTGCGGCGGTAGCGGGGCGCCTGCCGTGCACCGGGGCGGTCGGTGCTCGCCCCGCTGCCCATGACGCGCCCCCTTCGCACCCGGCCCGCCGCCCCTGGCCGGAATAGCCCGGGGCGGTCGGTCGTTGGCGTCGGTTCACGCGACGATGGGACTCCCGTTTTGACCGACTCCTCACACGCCCTCGTGGTGGGCGCGACCGGCATCGCCGGCGGCGCTCTCCTCGACCACCTCTCCGATCAGGGGTGGACGGTGACGGCCCTCTCACGCCGCCCCGGCGCTCCACGGCCGGCAGTCGAGTGGCGCTCCGCCGACCTCCGCTCGCCCGACGCGCTGCGGGCCGCCCTCGAGGGCGTCCCCGTCACGCACGTGTTCTTCACCGCATGGTCCCGGCAGGACACCGAGGCGGCGAACATCGCCGTCAACGGGGGCATGGTCCGCGACCTCCTCGCCGCACTCGCGGACGCGCCGGTGCGCCACGTCGCGCTGATGACCGGACTGAAGCACTACCTCGGCCCGTTCGAGGCGTACGGGCAGGGCGAGATGCCCGACACCCCGTTCCACGAGGACGAGCCGCGGCTTGACGTCGACAACTTCTACTACGCGCAGGAGGACGAGCTCTTCGCCGCAGCGGCACGTCAGGGCTTCACCTGGTCGGTGCACCGCTCGCACACCGTGCTCGGCCACGCCGTCGGCAACGCGATGAACATGGGCCTGACGATCGCGGTGGCCGCGGCCATCAGCCGGCACACCGGGCGTCCGCTCGTCTTCCCCGGCAGCGAGACCCAATGGAACGTCCTCACCGACGTCACCGACGCCGATCTCCTCGCGCACCAGATGGTGTGGGCCGCCACGCATCCCGAGGGGGCGGACGAGGCCTTCAACACGGCGAACGGCGACGTCTTCCGCTGGCGGTGGATGTGGCCGCGCATCGCCGCCGACCTCGGCGTCGCGGCGGAGGGCTTCGACACCGCGCCGCGCCCGTTCGCGCAGCAGATGGCCGACGCGGCGCCGGTGTGGGCGGAGATCGTCGCGCAGCACGGGCTCGTCGAGCCCGACCTCGAGCGCGTCGCCTCGTGGTGGCACACGGATGCCGACCTCGGACGCGACATCGAGGTGATGACCGACATGTCGAAGAGCCGCCTCGCGGGCTTCACCGAGCACCACCGCACGCGCGACTCGTTCGCGCGGCTCTTCGCTCGCTACCGCGCCGCCCGCCTCATCCCCTGAGCCGTCGACCGTGCGTGGCCCTGGGGCGGGCTGTGTGGCCCCGGGGCCACTCACGTCGACGCGACGACGCGCCCCGGCGAACCGCCCGCGCGCCCACGCCCCTTACAGCCGCTGCCCCAGCGCCCACAGCCGGTCCGCGCGGCCCGAGATCGCCTCGGACAGCGCGAACGCCTGCGCGTCGGTCAGCGACGCGACGTAGTCGACGATCCCGCGCGACCGGGCGAGCGCGTCGGCCTCCCCGTCGGTGGGGCGCCGCTCGGCCGGCAGCGTGGCGTACTGCTCGCGGGCGAGGGCGATGAGCTCCCGCAGGCGCCGCGGGGTGCGGGCGCGGTCGAGGTCGTCGTCGAGCCACTCGCCGAGCGCGCGCACCGACCGCGCGAGGATCCGGCTCATCCCGCGCTGCTGGACGGCGAGGTCGGGGCGGCTGAGCACGAACCGCTTGTGGACGAACTTCAGGACCTCGACGTGATGCCACGCCCACGGCGACAGCACGACCGGACCGGCCCGCGGTGTGTCGACCGGCCGCAGCCGCGCCGACTCCTGGAAGCGGCGGATCCACCGGTCCGTGAAGGCGGCGAGCCGGCGCTCGGCGGTGAGCGAGCCGTCGAACGGCCGGGCGAGCAGGTCGGTCACCATCTCGGCATCCACGTCGCTCACCGCGGCGAGGAAGGCCTCGTCGTCGGCGATCCACGGGTCGTCCCGCCGCATCTTGCGGCGGAGGCGCTCCAGTCCCGCGCCCGGCGCGAGCTCGGCGCGCACCTCGGCGTCGTCGCGCTCCCGCCACTCCAGGACGTCGTCGAGCCACCCGCGGAACTCCGCCGCGATGGGGGCGTGATCCAGGATGCCGGCCCGATAGAAGTCGTCGACGTCGTGCACCGAGTAGGCGATGTCGTCGGCCAGGTCCATCACGGCGCCCTCGATGCTCTGGCGCAGGGGCTCGGCATCCACTCCTCCCCGGGCGGCGTCGAGGTCCTCGAGGTCGAGGTCGTAGGCGGAGTACTTGTGCACCCGGTAGGCGCCGTCGGGCTCGCGACGGATGCCACGGGGTGGCCCGTTCCTTTCGATCTCGTTCGCCGACGCCGACGGCGCCCAGGGGTACTTTGCCGACGCCGCCCGCACGGCCGCGGTGAGGTTCAGCCCGCGGGGCGCGGTCTCGATGACGTCGAGGGCGGTGAGGATGCGGTAGGTCTGCGCGTTGCCCTCGAAGCCGTCCGCGAGGCCCAGCTCGGTGCGGGCGAGACGGTTCAGCGTCATCTCGCCCAGATGGCCGAACGGCGGGTGACCGAGGTCGTGCGCGTACGAGGCCGCCTCCACCACGGTGGCGTTGCAGACGTCCGCCGCGCCCGCGTCCCGGGCTCGCGTGTTCAGCTGCAGGGCCACGACGCGGGCGATCGCGCTCACCTTGAGGGTGTGGGTGAGGCGGTTGTGCACGGGCGCGCCCGAGATGGACGGCGACACCACCTGCGTCACGGCCGACAGCCGCGAGAAGTAGGGGGAGAACTGGATGCGCTCCAGATCGATCGACCACGGGTCTCCCGGGACGTCGTCGCGGTCCTCGTAGACGCGGGCGGCGGCGGGATCCGGGATGCCGCCCTCGCGCGGCTCCGTCGAGGGCGATGTCTCGTGGTGCAGGGTCATCCCGGTCCTCTCGCGGCGGTGGTGTCGGACCACGCTAACCCGCCCGCGGGTTCCGGCCGGTGCTCCGTGCCGGGGCGCGTCTCCGCGGGACGCCGCGCGCAGTCGCCGGCGGCTGTGGACCCGCTCGCCGAACTCCTGAGTTTCGCGGCGTCGGGCCGCGGCGGCCGGTGCTGCAGCCCGCGGGCGCCCTCGCCGAACTCCTGAGTTTCGCGGGGTATGGCCCGGGGGAGGGGGCACGGGGTGGCGGCGTGCCGGACTCCCGAGAACCCGCGCTCGCCGCGACCAGAAGGGCTGCCGTGGCAGGCGTCGCCGCTGTTCCTCCGGAGCCGGGCATGCCGGCCCCGGCAGAACTCCGGAGTTCGGCGAGGCCCGGGCCGCCGCCTCAGCCCGGCAGAACTCCGGAGTTCGGCGGGACCCGGGCCGCCGCCTCAGCCCCGCCGCACCTCCACGTCGACGACGCGCGCATCGTCGCCGGTCAGCTCGTACGTCGGCCCGGTGATGCGCAGCGTCGCGGCGGCATCGACGTTGGAGCACGAGGCGCCGACGCGCACCTCCACCTCGCCGGGCTCCACGACTCGGCGGAGCGAACGGTCGCTATAGGCCAGGCGCGACGCGGGCACCGTGAAGCGCACCTCCGCGCTCTCGCCCGGGTTGAGCTCGACGCGGGCGTAGGCCAGCAGCTGCACGACGGGCCGGGTGACGCTCGCGACCGGGCGGTGCGCGTAGACCTGCACGACGTCGGCGCCGCGCACGGCACCCGTGTTGGTCACCCGGGCGGACACGGCGAACGCGTCACCCGCCCGCACGTCGGCGTCCGCCCCGGCGGGAACGCCGTCGACCGCCAAGCCCGCGCGCTCGAACGTCGTGTACGACAGGCCGAATCCGAACGGCCGCACCGGCGTCGGGTCGGTGCTCGTCACGCCGGACGGTCCGCCGAGGATCGGGTGGAGGTACGAGTACGGCTGAGCCCCGGCCGCGCGCGGCAGCGAGACGGGCAGTCGCCCGGAGGGGGTGGCATCCCCGGTCACAAGGGCGGCGAGAGCCGGCCCGCCCTCCTCGCCGGGGAAGAACGCCTGCAGCACCGCGGCGGGACCGACCGCGCCGTCGAGCGCCCAGCCGAGCGCGTACGGGCGTCCGGTCAGCAGCACGAGCACCACCGGGGTGCCGGTGGCGACGACGGCCTCGACGAGCTGCCGCTGCACGCCGGGCAGCTCGAGCGAGTCGGCGTCGTTCCCTTCGCCGACGGTGCCGCGGCCGAACAGGCCGGCCCGGTCGCCGACGACGACGATGGCGACGTCGGCGTCACGGGCGAGGGATGCCGCGGCGTCGATGCCCGTGGCATCCGTCCCCTCCACCGCACATCCCTCCGCGAACGCGGTGTCCGCGAAGCGGGCGGACAGCGCCGCCCGCACCGTGGGGATGTCGAAGCCGAGCGGGGTGCCGGGGTGGTGCGCGAGCACGTGGTTCGCGAAGGAGTAGCAGCCCATCAGCGCCTCGGCGCTGTCCGCGTTCGGGCCGATGACCGCGATCCGCGTCGAGGGGGCGAGGGGGAGCAGATCGTCGTCGTTGCGGAGCAGGACGACCGACTCCTCGGCGATGCGCCGCGCGAGGGCCCGGTGCTCGGGGTCGTCGAGGTCGACGGTGGTCGGGGCGTCGTCGAAGGCGGCATCCAGGAGTCCCAGGTCCTCCTTCTCGGCCAGCACGCGGGCGACGGCCCGGTCGACGACGGCCTCCGGAAGGGCGCCGGACGCCACCCGCTCGACGAGGTGCGGGTAGGCGTCCGCGCCGGGGAGCTCGACGTCGATGCCGGCCTCGAGGGCGAGGTGCGCGGCCTCGCCGAGCGAGCCGGCGACGCCGTGCATGGAACGCAGGAACTCGACCGCGTAGTAGTCGGACACGACGGTCCCGTCGAAGCCCCAGCGGCGCCGGAGCAGGTCGGTGAGCAGGTCCCCGGACGAGGCGACGGGGACGCCGTCGATCTCGGTGTACGAGTTCATGACGCTGCGGACGCCGCCGTCGCGGACGGCCATCTCGAACGGCGGCAGGAACACGTCCTGCAGCTCGCGGGGTCCGGCGCTGACCGGGGCGTGGTTGCGCCCGGCGCGCGAGGCCGAGTAGCCCACGAAGTGCTTCAAGGTGGCGTGCACGCCGGCCGCCTGCAGTCCGCGGACGTAGGCCGTGCCGATCGTGCCGACGACGTACGGGTCCTCGGCGATGCACTCGTCGACGCGTCCCCAGCGGGGGTCGCGGATCACGTCGAGCACGGGCGCGAGGCCCTGATGGACCCCGAGCTCGCGCATGGAGCGCCCGATCGTGGATGCCATGAGCTCGACGGCATCCGGGTCGAACGACGCGCCCCAGGCGAGCGGGGTGGGGAAGGTGGCGGCCTGCCACGCGGCGAAGCCGGTGAGGCACTCCTCGTGGACGAGCGCGGGGATGCCCAGGCGCGTCTCGGTGACGAGCCGCCGCTGCTCGCCCCACAGCCAGGCGGCGCGCTCGACCGGGTCGACGGGGCGGGTGCCGTAGACGCGGGTGAGGTGGCCCAGCCCGTGCACGGTCGCGTCGGCGTAGGCGGTGGTGGTGACCTTCTCGCCGGCCAGCGGCGCGACGACCTCGTCGCCCTGATCGACCCAGTAGCCGACGAGCTGCGCGAGCTTCTCGTCGAGGGTCATGTCGGCGAGGAGCGCTCGCACGCGGTCGGAGGTCCCCGGTCCGAGGGCAGCGCCGACGTCGGTGGTGTGGATGGTCATGGCGGGTCAGCCCTTCACGGCGCCGGTGAGACCGCCGACGATCCGACGCTCGAACAGGCTGAAGAACACCAGAGCGGGGATCATCGACAGCGAGGTGAACGCGAGCACGCGTGCGGTGTCGACGGAGTACTGCGAGGCGAACGCCTGCGTGCCGAGCGGCAGGGTGTAGGCGGCCTCGTTGTTGAGGATGAACAGCGGGAGCATGTACGAGTTCCAGCTGTTCACGAAGGCGAGGATGCCGACCGTCACGATCGCGGGGACCGCCAGCGGCAGCACCATGCGCCAGAAGAAGCCGAGGCGGCCCAGACCGTCGATGGCGGCGGCCTCCTGCAGCTCCTTCGGGATCGCGGCGAGGAACGGCGACAGGATGATCACGGTGATCGGCAGGGCGAAGGCGATCTGCGGCACGATGACCCCGGCGAGGGAGTTCGTCAGGCCCAGGTTGCGCACGAGGATGTACAGCGGCGTGATGGCCACGGTCATCGGGAACATCAGTCCGGCGGTGAACAGCGCGTACACGGCGCCCCGCCCGCGGAAGCGGTAACGGGCGAGGGCGTAGGCGCCCATCAGGCCGAGGGCGACGACGAACACGGTCGTGGCGACGGCCGCGATGGTGGAGTTGGCGACCTGGCCCCAGAACGCGCTGCTGGCGAGGACGTCGACGTAGTTCTCCCAGTTCCAGCGGGTCGGGAAGCCGGCCGGGTCGACCGTGATCTCGGCGTTCGACCGGAACCCGCCGAGGATGATGAACGCCACGGGGGCGAGCATCAGGCCGATCAGGACGAGAGCGACGAAGCCCACGACGACGGAGGTGGAGCGGCGGCGACCGGCCGGGGCGCGCCGGACGGACCGGGGCGCCTTCGGGGCGACGAGGGTGGCGGTGGCGGTCACTTGGTGCCTCCCGTGAGGGCGCCGGCGGTGTCGCGGCGCAGGACGAAGCGCTGGTAGACGAGGGCGACGGCGAGCGAGATGAGGAACATGACGACCGCCACGGCGCTGCCGTATCCGAAGCTGCCGGCGTTGCGGCCGTTGGCGACCATGTAGGTGGCCATCGTCGAGGTGCCCGCGGTGGACGCGACGTACTGGCCCCAGATGATCCAGACGAGGTCGAACAGCTGCAGCGATCCGATGATGGAGAGGAAGGCCCAGATGCGGATCGTCGGTCCCATCAGCGGGAGCACGATGTGGCGCTGGATCTGCCAGTAGGACGCCCCGTCGATGGCGGCGGCCTCGGGCAGCTCCTCCGGGATGCCCTGCAGGCCCGCGAGGAAGAGGATCACGGCGAAGCCGATGTACTTCCACGTGATGATGATGAGCAGGGTCCAGATCGCCAGGGCGGGGTCGGAGATCCAGTCGGCGCGGAGGGAGCCGAGGCCGATGTTCTCCAGCGCGCCGTTGAGGGCGCCGCCCGACTGCAGCATGAGGCCCCAGCCGAGGCCGACGACGACCTCGGAGATGACGTAGGGCACGAAGATCAGCACACGGATGAGCGACTGCGCCCGCATCTTGCGGTTCAGCAGCAGCGCGAGACCGAGCGCGAGGGGTCCCTGCAGGACGAGAGAGCCGATGACGATGAAGCCGTTGTGGCCGAGCGCCTCGTGGAAGGCGGGGTCCGTGAGGATCGTGATGTAGTTGCGGAAGCCGACGAAATCGACGGGGGTGCCGAAACCCGACCAGCTGTAGAAGCCGTAGTAGGCGGCGAGGGCGACCGGCAGGATGACGAACGAGACGAACACCACCAGCGCGGGGCCGAGCAGGATCGCGAGCTCGCCGCGGATCCGCCAGTTCTCGCGTCGATGACGCACGCGCGGGCGCCCGGCCGAGGGGGTGCGGGCGGCACCCTCCTCGGCCGGGCGGCGACCGGCGGCGTCCGGGGCGGGGGCGAGCGGTGGGCGCACGCTGGTCATGGTCGTTCTCCTCAGGAGCGCGCGGCGGCCGCGTTGACGGCGTCGACGATGTCCTGGGGACCGCTCTTG
>VGAV01000006.1 GCA_016870695.1 Actinomycetota bacterium
GACGACCCGGTCGGCGCGACGCCGCGTTCGCACGCGGCCCTCATCGACGCGCTCCTGTCCCGCGCGGACATCTGCGGGCTCGAGCTCCGCGACGCGCTCGCCGTCGGACCCGACGGGTGGACGTCGTACCTCGATGACGCGGGCGCCCGACCGCACGCGCAGCCGGCCCCCGTCGGAGGCGATGATTACCCGCTCGACGCCGACCAGTTCGTCCGGGCGGAGCTCCCGGAGCTGGGGCTCATCCGCACGGAGCATCTCGCGCGGCTCGGGCTGGAGCTGGAGAACGGGCTGGCGGACACCTGGAGCGCCTCCGCGGCCACCGCCGCGCTGCACCTGTCCGACCCCTGCGTGCTCTTCGAGGACGTGGTGGACGCGGAGCCCGACCCGGACGACGTCCCGCGCCTGGCCGGGATGATGTGGGCGCTGCAGCGCCCGGCCCTCCGCGACGTCGCCCTCACCCAATGGGCCACCGACCTGCTCACCGGGGACCGCGCCCTGGACGCGCAGCTCGCCTTCCTCGACGGGTATCCGATCGACGAGGATCTGGCCGAGACCCTCCTCGGCGAGGGCGAGGTGCCGGACGTCCGTCGTCTGACCCGCGGCCTCGACGTCTGCCGACACGTGGCGGCCGCCGCGCCGCCCGCGCTGCGACCGGGGCCGCTGGCCGCTGCCGCCTGGCTGTCCTGGGCCCTCGGCCGGTCCACGCACGCAGGGACCTATGCGGCTCAGGCCCGGGCGATCGACGACGAGCACGGGCTCGCCGGCATCGTCCTCGCCCTCGTCGCGGGTCAACGACTGCCCGAGTGGGCGTTCCGGCGCGAACCGCCGGTCGCGGCGGCTACTTCACCAGCGGGAACAGGATGGTCTCGCGGATACCCAGGCCGGTGATGGCCATGAGCAGCCGGTCGATGCCCATCCCCATGCCCCCGGTCGGCGGCATGCCGTGCTCGAGCGCGCGCAGGAACTCCTCGTCGATCGGCATCGCCTCGACGTCGCCGCGGGCGGCGAGCTTCGCCTGCTCGGTGAAGCGCTCGCGCTGGATGACCGGGTCGATGAGCTCCGAGTACCCCGTCGCCAGTTCGAAACCGCGGACGTACAGGTCCCACTTCTCCACGACGCCGGGGATCGACCGGTGCTCGCGGACCAGCGGGCTCGTGTCCACGGGGAAGTCCATGACGAAGGTCGGCCGCGTCAGCCCGCCCTTGACGAAGTGCTCCCACAGCTCCTCGACCCACTTGCCGTGGGTCTCCTGCGGCGGGGCGTCGACGCCGGCCTCGGCACCCAGGGCGCGCAGCTCGTCCAGGGACGTCTGCGGGGTGATGGCGTGACCCGAGGCCTCCGACAGCGAGTCGTACATGGAGATGCGGTCCCAGTCCCCGCCGAGGTCGTACTCGGTTCCGTCCGCCCAGGTGACCGTCGTCGAACCGGCGACCGCGACCGCGGCGTCCTGGATGAGGGCCTGGGTGAGGTCGGCGATCCCGTTGTAGTCGGTGTACGACTGGTACGCCTCGAGCATCGCGAACTCGGGGCTGTGCGTGGAGTCGGCGCCCTCGTTGCGGAAGTTGCGGTTGATCTCGAAGACGCGGTCGATGCCGCCGACCACCGCGCGCTTGAGGTAGAGCTCCGGGGCGATGCGCAGGAAGAGCTCGGCGTCGAACGCGTTCGAGTGGGTGACGAAGGGACGCGCGCTGGCGCCGCCGTGCTGCACCTGAAGCATCGGCGTCTCGACCTCGACGAAGTCCCGCTCCGCGAACGTGCGACGCAGGCTCGCGTTCACCTTGGCGCGGGCCAGGACGGTCTCGCGGGCGCGATCGCGCACGATGAGGTCGAGGAAGCGGCTGCGGACGCGGCTCTCCTCGCTCAGCTCCGTGTAGAGGTTGGGCAGGGGCAGCACGGCCTTGGCCGCGATGGCCCAGTCCGACACCATGATCGACAGCTCGCCGCGGCGGCTGGAGATGACCTCGCCCGAGACGAAGACGTGGTCGCCGAGGTCGACCAGGTCCTTCCACTGCTGCAGCGACTCGTCGCCCACGTTCGCGAGCGACACCATCGCCTGGATGCGACTGCCGTCGCCGGCCTGCAGGGACGCGAAGCAGAGCTTGCCCGTGTTGCGGCTGAACACCACGCGACCGGCGACCCCGGCGGTCGTCCCGGTCTCTGCACCGGCCTCGAGGTCGCCGTAGCGCTCGCGCAGGGCGGGGATGGTGTCGGTCACCGGGACCGTCACCGGATAGGGACCGCCCGCGGCGTCGGCGCGCTCGGCGAGCAGGCGCTCGCGCTTGGCGAGGCGGACCGCCTTCTGCTCGAAGACGTCGTCTTCGGGGGAATCGGCGGCGTCGTTCGCGGGCGCGTCGGTCATCGTGGAGGCTCCTCGGGGTCGGCATCCAGTCTATTCGCCCGGCCCCTCGGCCCCCGCGCCGCGGACGTCGTCGCCCCACCGCCGCCGGACGGCCGGGGCGAAGCGGATCCCGGGTCAGCGGAGGGCGATCTCCGCGTTGTCGATGAACCGGTGACCGCCGACGGTCGCCGCGATCAGGGCGAGGGCGCGGCCGGTGTGGTCCTCGTCCACCGAGAGGAACGTCGCGGGGTCCACGACCGACAGATACTCGAGACGGATGCGCGGCTCGCCCATCAGCGCCGACTGCGCGGCGGCGATGCAGGCGTCCACGCCACGGTCGGCATTGGATGCCGCCGCCTCGAGGGCCTGCGGGAGCTTCGACGCGGCACGACGATCGGCCTCATCGAGGAGGGCGACCCGGCTCGAGACCGGCAGGCCGTCCTCCGTCCGCACGGTCGGGACCGTGGTCACGTCGATGCCGAAGTCGAGATCGCGCACCATGCGCTGCACGAGGAAGGCGCGCTGAAGGTCGCGCTCCCCGTAGACGGCGACGTCCGGGCGAACGAGGTGGAACAGCTTGGCCTCGACGGTGAGCACGCCGTCGAAGTAGAAGGGACGCAGGCGCCCCTCGTACCGCAGCCCGATGTCTCCGGCGGCCACGCGCATGGTCCCCGTGCCCGCGGGCAGGAACTCCGCGGCCGTCGGGGCGAAGACGATGTCGACCCCCAGGTCCCGCAGGATTTCGGCGTCGCCCAGCGGCGAGCGCGGATAGGCCGCCGTCTCCTCCGCGGTCCGGAAGCGCAGCGGATTGACGAAGGTCGAGACGACGACGATGTCGGCCGCGTCGCGCGCCGCACGGATCAGGTCGACGTGGCCGTCGTGCAGGGCGCCGAGTGTCGAGACCAGGGCGACGCGCGGCCCTCGTTCCAGCTGGTCTGCGCCTCGGATCTCGCCGAGTCGGGTGCGCAGATCCCGGGTGGTGCGGATCATTGGTCGATCGTAGCGTCGCGAGCGTCGCGCGGCCGACCGGCGCCCTCCGCGAGCGCCTGGTCCACGCTCGAGCGCACGAGCGCCGACAGGTATCCGCCGGGGTTCTCGACGCCGACGTCCGACAGGAGCGCGCTCGCCTGCCGCACGATGGACCGCGAGAACTCGGTCGCCGTGCCGATGGCCTCGGCGTACGCGATGCGGTCGGCTTCGGCGATCACGACGGGCTCGCAGCCCAGCTCGACGGCGAGGGCCTGCGCGATCGGCAGGACGGGGCCCGGTGCCGTCACCGCCGCGTAGCCTTGCGCGAGCTGCCGCAGATCGATCGAGGTTCCCGTGAAGGTGATCGCGGGATGGATCGCCAGGGGGATAGCACCCGAGCGCAGGGCGGGAGTCAGCACATCCGTGCCGTACGCGGGATCGGTGTGCAGGACCAGCTGTCCCGGCTGCCATGCACCCAGCTCAGCGAGACCGCCGACGAGCCCCGGCAGCTGGTCGTGCGGCACCGCCACGACGACGAGCTCGCTCCGACGCACGACCTCCTCCGCTGTCAGCACCGGCACCCCGGGGAGGACCGCCTCGACCCGGTCGTCGTCCGAGCCCGACGTGATGCCGACGAGCGCATGGCCCGCTCCGGCCAGGGCCGCTCCGACGACGGGGCCCACCTTGCCGGCGCCGATGATGCCGACGCCGAGGCGTCCGTCCCGCCCCGGACTCATCCGGCCCACCGGTGGCTGCGGTCGCCCGCCGCCGCGGCGACGGCACTCGCAGACGCGTCGTCCAGGAGCCGCACGGCGTCATCACGGTCCAGCACGCCCACCGACGCGGGGACCGAGCCAGGGATGACGTGGGCGGTCACCGTCGCGGTGCGCATCGCACGGGCGAGGGGACCCTGACGGACGCCGACGGATTGGAGACGCGCGAGCGGGAAGACGGAGAGCGAGCGCCAGAGCCAGCCGCGACGCAGGAACAGGGCGTCATGGGTGAGGAGGAACCCGTTGCGCCGCCACGAGAACAGGCGCAGGAGACGGGCGCGAGAGGGCGTCGTCGTAAACGGATCCGTCGGACGGGGACCGAGGACACCGTCCTCGAAGAGCGCGGCCCATTCCTCGGGCGGGAGTCCGGGCGCCAGCACGCCGAGCACGCGCTCGACGTCCGCCCGCGTCCCGACCGGCAGCACCGCCGCGAACTGGTCGGTGCTCGTGTCCGTGGCACCACGCCCGGACAGGCGGTTGACGGACACGGCCCACCAGCCGAACGGGCGCCAGAGCAGCGGCTGACGCACCTCCAGGGCGTGGATGCGTCCGGGCGGCACGACCTCGCTCACCGTGGTGAACAGCCCGAAGGTGACCCGGACGCCGTCGGGGGTCGGCGCGATCGAGTACCGCAGGCCGCGCGCCAGCGAGCGCACGTAGTAGGCCGCGAAGCCGAGGAACGCCGGCACGACTGAGAACAGCACCCACAACGTCGACGTGGAGGCCGCGACCACGGTGACGACGACGAAGACGAGGAGGAGCACGGTGGAGCCGCCCAGCAGACGGGATGCCGCCAGCCGACCGACCGGGATGCGCACGACGCTCTCGGGCTCGGCGTCGGACAGGTCCTCACCGACGACGATGCCCTGGACGCCGTCGCCGACGACGCCCGCCGCACGCTGCGCGAGGGATCCCGGGCCGGCGGCGGGCGATGCGCCCCGCGTGGACGCGGCGGCGAGCCGCCGCCCCGACGCCAGCCGGAGGATGTCGCCGCGCACCGTGTCAGCGTCGCGCGTGCCCAGGTACTCGAGCCTGACGTTCGCGTCCAGCCCCGCACCGACGACCTCGAGCTTCGCCATCCCCAGCAGCCGCGCAATCATCGGCCGGGTGAGGTTGACGCCCTGGACGCGGTCGAGCGGGGCACGGCGGTGCGTGCGGAACAGGACACCCGACCGCACCTCCACGTCGTCGGCGCCGATGCGGAAGGTGTGGAAGCGCCACGACAGCCGGAACGCGACCAACAGGACGACGAGAACGGCCAGGACGACACCACCTGCGATGAGCAGGAGGTTGTTCCCGAGGATGAAGTCGACCGGGTCCGGCGGATACTCCCCCGGGGGGACCTCCGAGAACGCCGGGACGAAGAGCTCGAGCAGCCGCTCCCGCGCGTTCGCGATGAACACACCGATGATCACGAGCAGGAACAGCC
Organism: Actinomycetota bacterium; assembly: GCA_016870695.1. GTDB lineage: Bacteria > Actinomycetota > Actinomycetes > Actinomycetales > Microbacteriaceae > Microbacterium. The sequence goes on from VGAV01000006.1 coordinate 5,510, forward strand.
CGCCGCGGAGCAGGGGTGTGAGCGGGTGGAGGCGATGCCATTCCCCGTCGCTGAGAGGCGACCGGACGCCGGGTCGCTCCGGCCCGTCCGGCTGCGGTGCGCGGTCCTGGCCGTCCGGCTGCGGTGCCACCGGGGTCGGCCCGCCCGGCTGCGGTGCGTGGGCGTACTCGTCCGGCTGCGGTGTCACCGGAGTCGGCACGTCCGCCTGCCGCGGCGGGGCCGCGTCCGGTTGCGGAGTGAGAGCCGGTCCGACCGGCGCGGCCCACCCCGGCTCGGGCGGACGGGAGTCGGTCACAGTCCGGTCCGTCGGGTCTCGGCGACCTCGATCAGGGTGTCGCGCAGCTGCTCGGCCGCCCGCTGGTTGAGACCCGGGATCGTGACGCCGGTCGAGGCGGCAGCGGTCACGAGCTTGAGCTGCGCGATCCCGAATCCGCGGTCGAGAGGGCCGTGCGTGATGTCGACGAGCTGCATGCGCCCGTAGGGCACGGCGACCACCCGCTGCCACAGGATGCCGCGGCGGAAGACGAGATCGTCCCGGCGCAGCTGATATCCGAAGGACCGCGCTTGCCGCGGAGTGATCGCGAGACCGAAGGCGGTGACGAGCAGCACGACCCCCGCCGGGATCCAGTGCCACGAGAAGCCGAAGACGACCTGCACCACGACCGCCGCCGCGAGCACCAGGAGGAGCACGGCGCCCTGCGAGATTACCTGCACGAGCACGTAGGCGCGCGCGAGCTGGTGCCACGTGCCGTCGCCCAGCGGGAGCCGGCCCTCGCCACGCGGCTCCGGGATGCGGGAGAACGTGCGATCGTCGAGCGCATCGACCTCGCCGGACGGTGCGACCGCGACAGGCGCCTCCCTCGACGGCGAAACCACCGACGACGCTTCCAGCGCCTCCCCGGCAGGAGACTCCTCCGCAGAGACAACGCGCACCGCCGCCTCCCCCGGCGTCACGTCACCGGACGGGCGGAAGGGACTCGGGGCGCTCTCCGGAGGACCCGGGGTGTTCGTCATCATCGTCCTTCCGAAGGGTGCACAGCTGCTCGGCGACGAGCCCCGCGACGATGAGCAGTGCTCCGCACACGACCGTCGCGATGATCGATCCCAACGAGCCTAGCGACGGGGTGACGGGACGGGTGAGAACGAAGGCGAGAAGACCAAAGGCGAAGCCCGTGGCCGCGGCGCCCAGGATCGAGGACGCCTTGGCGAGCACGGCGATGCGCAGAGCGCGGAACGGGTCCACCCGCCGCGTCGACCGTCCCCGGCTCCCGCGGAACACCGGAACGGCGAGCGCCACGACGATGCCGCCGAGCAGCACGAACAGGATGGGCAGGCTCACCGCGGGCGAGAACGTCGCCCGCCCCATCGAGGTCAGCATCATGTCGAGCAGGAATCCGGCCGCACCGCCCACGATGGCGGCCGCGACGAGGATGCTCGGTCCCGTGCGCCTCATCGCGTCTCCCCGCGCACCTGGGCCAGCAGAGCCGCGACCCGTCCGCGACCCGGGATCGTGGCATCCGGATCCACCTCCGCCCACGGGGCGAGCACGAACTCGCGCTCGTGCGCCCGCGGATGGGGGACGGTGAGCTTCTCCGTCGCGACCTGCAGATCGCCGTAGGCGATGAGGTCCAGGTCGAGCGTGCGATCCCCCCAGCGCTCGCGGCGCACGCGTCCGTGACGCGCCTCGATGCCGTGCAGGTGGTCGAGGAGGGATGCCGCGCTCAATCTCGTCCGCACGAGGGCGACGGCGTTGAGGTAGCGGGGGGCGTCGACGTCCTCGCCGTGCAGCGTGACGGCGACGGTCTCGAGCGGGGCGGACACCCGCACGTCGGAGGTGAGCGGCAGGCGGCGCAGCTCGCCGACCGCGGCGTCGAGGGTCTCGGCGCGGTCTCCGAGGTTCGCGCCGAGGGCGATGACGGCGGGCACGGGTTCTGCGGCCGGCGGCTCGCCGACGCCGTGCGCGAGACCGAGGCTCACGCGCGCCCCCGACGGATGGTCACGGAGACGTCGCCGAAGGGGACGGCGATCGGCGCCTGCGGCTTGTGCACCGTGATCGCGGTGAGACGGACCCGGTCGTCCGCGAGGACGACGTCCGCGATCCGCTGGGCGAGGGTCTCGAGGAGGTCGACGGGGTCGCCCGTCACGACCGCCGCGATCCGCTCGGCCAGCTCGCCGTAGTGCACCGTGTCCGCCACGTCGTCGGTCTCGGCCGCGCGCTGCAACGACAGGAACAGCGTGGCGTCGACGACGAACTCCTGTCCGTCGCGTCTCTCGTCCGGATAGACGCCGTGGTACCCGCGGGCGCGGATCCCCGTCAGCGTGATCTCGTCGGCGAAATCCATCAGCCCTCCCAGGCGCGGGCGACGGCGAGCGCGTCGCGAGTGGTCGGTACGTCGTGCACGCGGACCGCCCACGCCCCGGCGCGAGCCGCGAGGACGCTCGTGACGGCGGTCGCGAGGTCGCGGCGCTCCAGCGTGAGCTCGTCCCCGACGGCGTCGGCGTCCAGGACATCCGCGAGGAAGCGCTTGCGGCTGGTTCCCACGAGCAGTCGCGGGCCGAGGGCGCCGAGGGCCGGCAGTGCCCGCAGCGTCCGCCAGTTCTGGTCGCCGCGCTTGCCGAACCCGATGCCCGGGTCGAGGACGACCCGCGACGGGGCGATGCCCGCGGCCGCGGCGGCCTGGAGACGGGCCGACAGCTCGGCGGCGACCTCGCGGCCGACATCGCCGTACTCCGCGTGGGCGTACATCTCCGACGAGGGCCCGCGCCAGTGCCCGAGGGCGATGTCGGCGTCGGTCCCGGCGACGGCGACGAGCATGTCGGGGTCGGCGAGACCGCCCGACACGTCGTTGACGAGGCGCGCGCCCGCGCGCACCGCGGCCGTCGCGGTCGAGGCGTTCATCGTGTCGATGCTCACATACGCGCCCTCGGCCGCCAGGGCCTCCACGACCGGAAGCACCCGCTCCTGCTCGACCCGCGGGGCGACGCGCTCGGCGCCGGGGCGCGTGGACTCGCCGCCCACGTCGAGCAGGTCGGCGCCTTGCGCGCGCAGCCGACGCGCGTGGGCGATCGCCGCGTCCGGGTCGAGGTACCGGCCGCCGTCGCTGAAGGAGTCGGGCGTCACGTTGACGATGCCCATGATCAGGGTCACGCGCGCCCGCCGATCAGGGACACGAGCTCGGCGCGAGCGACCGGCTCGGTGTAGACGCCGCGCGCCGCGATCGTCACCGTCGAGGCATCCGGCTGGCGCCCTCCGCGCATCGTGACGCACTCGTGGACCGCGTCGAGGATGACGAGCACCCCACGGGCGTCCAGGGCGGTCGCGATGGCGTCGGCGACCTGCTCGCCGAGGCGCTCCTGCACCTGGGGCCGCGCGGCGAGGATGTCGATCACCCGCGGCAGCGCGCCGAGGCCGACGACCTCCTCACCCGGCAGATACGCCACGTGCGCGTGCCCGCGGAAGGGCAGCAGATGGTGCTCGCACATCGAGCGGAAGGAGATGTCGCGCACCATGACGGCCCCGGAGGGGAGGGTGTCCGGAGCGGGACCCCGGCTCACCGAGATGGTGTGCGCGAGAGGCACGCCCGCGTCCTCGCCGACACCGGAGAAGAACTCCGTCCACGAGTCGGCGACGCGATCGGGGGTCTGACGCAGCCCGGGGCGATCGGGGTCCTCCCCGATCGCCTCGAGCAGCTCGCGGACGAGGGCGGCGACGCGTGTGCGGTCGACGGCCACGGCGCCCTAGGCGGTCGCCGGACGCGTCTGCCCGCTCGGCCGACGCTGACCCTGCGGCGAGGTCTGCGGCTCGGCCTCGACGGAGGCGGCGACACCGGCCGGGGCCTGGCGACGCGGCACGTCCACGGGGGGCAGCGACGACACCGGACGGTCGCCCGACGACAGCCACTGGGGGCGCGGGGGCAGACGCTTGACGTCCGTGAAGATCTCGGCGAGCTCGAGGTGGTCGAGCGTCTCCTTCTCGAGCAGCGCGAGCGCCAGGCGGTCGAGCACCTCGCGGTTGTCGTTGATGACCTGGTACGCCTCGTTGTGCGCCTGCTCGATGAGGCCGCGCACCTGCGCATCCACCCGCTCGGCGATGCGCTCCGAGAAGTCGCGCCCGTGGCCCATGTCCCGGCCCATGAACACCTCGCCCGAGGAGGAGCCGAGCTTCACGGGACCCACGTCGGTGGTCATGCCGTACTCGGTGACCATCTTGCGGGCGATGCTCGTCGCCTTCTCGATGTCGTTCGACGCACCGGTGGTCGGGTCGTGGAACACGATCTCCTCGGCGACGCGACCGCCCATGGCGTACGTGAGCTGGTCCTGCAGCTCGTTGCGGGTGACCGAGTACTTGTCGTCCAGCGGCAGCACCATCGTGTAGCCGAGCGCCTTGCCGCGCGGGAGGATCGTGACCTTCGTGACGGGGTCGGTGTGGTTCATCGCCGCGGCGGCGAGGGCGTGGCCGCCCTCGTGGTACGCGGTGATGAGCTTCTCCTTCTCGCGCATCACACGGGTGCGACGCTGCGGACCGGCGATCACGCGGTCGATGGCCTCGTCGAGCGCGCGGTTGTCGATCAGCTGCGCGTTCGAGCGCGCCGTGAGCAGGGCCGCCTCGTTGAGGACGTTCGCCAGGTCGGCACCGGTGAAGCCGGGCGTCTTGCGGGCCACGACCTCGAGGTCGACGGAGTCCGACAGCGGCTTGCCGCGGCCGTGCACCTCGAGGATGCGCTGGCGACCCTTGAGGTCCGGCGCGTCCACGCCGATCTGGCGGTCGAAACGGCCCGGACGCAGCAGCGCCGGATCGAGGATGTCGGGACGGTTCGTCGCCGCGATGACGATGACGTTGACCTTCGGGTCGAAGCCGTCCATCTCGACGAGCATCTGGTTCAGCGTCTGCTCGCGCTCGTCGTGACCGCCGCCCATGCCGGCGCCGCGGTGGCGGCCGACGGCGTCGATCTCGTCGATGAAGATGATGGCCGGCGAGCTCTCCTTGGCCTGGTTGAACAGGTCGCGGACGCGGCTCGCACCGACACCCACGAACATCTCGACGAAGTCGGATCCCGAGATCGAGTAGAACGGCACCCCGGCCTCGCCGGCGACGGCGCGCGCGAGCAGGGTCTTGCCGGTCCCGGGAGGGCCGTACAGCAGCACACCCTTGGGGATGCGGGCGCCGACCTCCTCGAACTTCTTCGGGTCCTTCAGGAACTCCTTGATCTCGTCGAGCTCCTCGATCGCCTCGTCCGACCCGGCGACGTCCTGGAAGGTGACCGTCGGGGTCTCCTTGGTGACGAGCTTGGCCCGCGACTTGCCGAACTGCATGACCTTGCTGCCGCCGCCCTGCGCGCTGGACAGCAGGAACCAGAACAGCAGGCCCAGCAGCACGAGCGGGAGGATGAGCGAGAGGAACCCGTCGAACCAGCTCGGACGCGGCACGACATCGTTGAAGCCGTCGGACGGCGCTGCGGCGTTGATCGCGCTGACGACCTCGTCGGCGCGGGCCGTGCCGTAGTAGAACTGCACGTCGTTCGCACCCTCGAACGGCTGCGAGAGCACGAGGTCCACGCGCTGATCCGTGTCGTTCGTCGTCGCCGAGGTGACCGTGTCGCCCTGGAGCAGCTGCAGGCCCTCCTGAGTGGAGATCTGACGCGCCCCGCTCAGGTTGGAGATGAGGGAGAACCCGATGACGAGGAGCAGCACGACCAGCAGCACGTAGACGATCGGATTACGCGTGATCTTCTTGAAGTCCATGGTGTGGGCGAGCCCAGCCCTTTCGTGAACCGCCCGGGGAAAGCGGTGGATTCAGGGTAACGCGGTCGGGCTATGCCGGGACTGTGCGTTCGTCATGGGCGTACGCGGCTTCCTCCCGGCCGGGGCCGGGAGGGCGCGGCATTGACGTCCATCCGGGCGGATGGATGCCGCTCCCCCGCTGCCGAGGTCAGGAGTAGACGTGCGGGGCGAGGACGGCGACGTCCCGCAGGTTGCGGTACCGCTCCGCGTAGTCGAGGCCGTAGCCGATCACGAAGTCGTTGGGGATGTCGAAGCCGACGTAGCGGCAGTCGACCTGGACCTTCATCGCGTCGGGCTTGCGGAGGAGGGCGAGGACCTCGACGGAGGCCGCGCCGCGCGACGCGAAGTTCTCGAGCAGCCAGCTGAGGGTCAGGCCGGAATCGATGATGTCCTCGACGATGAGGACGTGCTTGCCGGTGATGTCGGTGTCGAGGTCCTTGCGGATCTGGACGACGCCGCTGGACCGGGTGCTCGCACCGTAGGACGACACGGCCATCCAGTCCATCGAGACGTGCACGGGGAGGTGGCGGGCGAAGTCCGCCATGACCATGACGGCGCCCTTGAGCACGCCGACGAGCACGACCTCGCGGCCGGCGTAGTCGCTCACGACCTGTTCCGCGAGCTCGGCGAGCTTCGTGTGGATCTGCTCCTCGGTGAGGAGGACTTCGCTGATGTCGTCGGAGATGTCGGCGGCGCGCATCCCCCGAGTCTAAGCGTCGTCCCCGTCCTCGCCGACGGACGGCAGCGGCGACCGGGCGACGATCTCGACGCGGGCGTTGACACGACGGGCGAGGCAGCCGGGCAGGTCGATCGGCCCCTGCCCGCGCCAGTCGGTGACGAGACGGGCGACCTCGACGGTCTGGGCGCGGGTCAGTCCCACGCCGAACTCGCTCTCGACGACGTACCGGATGACGCGGTTGCGGATCGCGGCGGGGTTGGCGGCGAGGGCGGCGACGGAGATCGAGATGCCGGCGTCGGCGTGCTCCACGATGTCCTCGATCGTCTCGTCGATCATGTCCTGGAACGCCTCGGCATCCTCCCGCAGCTGCTCCGCGGTCCGGGCCAGGGCCTCGGTCACCCCGGGTCCGAGCTCGTCCTCCAGCACGGGGAGGACGCGGTCGCGCACCCGCACCCGGGCGAAGGCCGGATCGGCGTTGTGCGGGTCGGTCCACGGGTCCACCCCCTCGGCCGCACAGGCCGCGACCGTCGTGCGCCGCCGCACGGACAGGAGGGGGCGCAGCCACCGCACCCCGGCGGCATCCCGTCGCTCGGCGGCCATGCCCGCCAGGCTCGCCGCCCCCGATCCGCGGGCGAGACCGAGCAGGACCGTCTCGGCCTGGTCGTCGAGGGTGTGTCCGAGCAGCACCGTCTCGGCGCCGACGTCGCGCGCCGCGCGGGCGAGCCCCGTGTAGCGCGCCTCCCGGGCGGCGGCCTCCGGCCCGTCTCCGCGGCCGACGTCGACCCTCACCACGCGCGCGGTCAGCCCCAGGGCGCGCGCGGCCTCGGCGGCCCGGGCGGCGACGGCATCCGAGCCCTCCTGCAGACCGTGATCGATCACGACGGCCTCGACGGGGATGCCACGGCGAGACGCCTCGAACGCCGTCGCGGCCGCGAGGGCCAGGGAGTCGGGGCCGCCCGACAGGGCCACGACGAGCGGGCCGTCCGGCTCGGCGATCGCCGCGCGCACCGCCCGTCGGACCTCGGCGACGGCAGGGTCCAGTCCAGGGCGACGCTCCACCGTTCCACGGTAGCGGGGAGGGCGGGACGCCCCGGCTAGGCTGGGCGGCGGTTATCCCTGATTGAAGGAGCAGACGTATGGGCGCCTACGACGCCGTTATCGAGATCCCGCGCGGCAGCCGCGTGAAGTACGAGGTCGACCACGGCACCGGCCGCGTCTACCTCGACCGCATCCTCTACACGGTGTTCGGCTACCCGGCGAACTACGGCTTCTTCGAGAACACCCTCGGCGAGGACGGCGACCCGCTCGACGTGCTCGTCCTCCTTGACCGCGAGATCCACCCCGGCGTGCTCGCCAAGGTGCGCCCCGTCGGCGTCCTGAAGATGAGCGACGAGGCCGGCGGCGACGACAAGGTCGTGGCCGTCCTGGCGAAGGACCCCCGCTGGGACCACATCCAGGACGTGAACGACATCGACGAGTGGACGAAGAAGGAGATCACCCACTTCTTCGAGCACTACAAGGACCTGGAGCCCAACAAGTGGGTCAAGGTCGACGACTGGGCGGATGCCGCCGAGGCCGAGCGTCTCGTCTCCGAAGCCTTCACCCGTTTCGAAGAGCACGACGAGCAGACCAAGACGCAGGGCTCCGGCGAGGCGCCGAACACGCTCTGATCTCTCCTCCCTCGACGAAAGCCCCCGGTCCGCGGACCGGGGGCTTTCGTGTGGAAGGACGTCAGACGGAGACGCCGCGGCTGCGCAGGAACGCCGCGGGGTCGGTGGTGCCGCCGCCGGCGGGGTAGACCTCGAAGTGGAGGTGGCATCCGAACGAGTTGCCGGTCTGGCCGGTCGCCGCGATCTGCTGGCCCGAGCTGACCCGCTGGCCGCTGGAGACGTAGATGCCGCCGCCGACGATGTGCGCGTAGCCGGTGGACGTGCCGTCGTCGTGCTGGATGCGGATGTAGTTGCCGTACCCGCCGTTGTAGCCGGCGTAGGTGACCCGGCCGTTGGCCGCGGCGTAGATGGGCGAGTAGCAACCGGCGCCGAAATCGAGGCCGAGGTGCCACGAGCTGGCGCAGTAGCTGGGGGTGCACTGGCTCGACCGCGGGCCGTAGCCGGAGGTCGTGCCCGCCGACGAGGGGCGCGCCCAGCCGGAGCCGACCACGGCACCGCCGTTGCCGCCGCCGCCGCCGGAGCTGCTGCCCCCGCCGCCACCCCCGCCGGAGCTGCTTCCGCCGCCACCGCCGCCGCCGTTGCTGGGGGCCGGACGGCTGGCCGCCGCCTGAGCGGCCGCACGGGCCGCCGCCTCGCGCTCGGCGCGGGCGCGGGCCTCGGCCTCTTCGCGCGCGCGGCGCTCGCGCTCCTCGCGGGCCTTGCGCTCGGCCTCGACACCGGCCTGGTACTCCGCGACCGTCTTGGCCGTCGTGTCCTGCAGGGCGGCGAGCTGGGCCTCGAGGGTCACCTGGTTCGCCTGCTGCGCGGCCAGAGCGGCCTGCGCGGCGTCCGCGGCCTGCTGGGCCGCGACCATCTTCTCCTCGGCGAGGGCCTTCAGCCGGTCGCGCTCGGCGCGCGCGTCGACGGCCTGGTCGCTCAGCAGCCGCGCGGAGTCGCGCGCGGTCACGGCCTGGGCGTAGACCGACTGGTTGCGCTCGAGGAGCTTGTCCATCGTGCCGAGCCGGGCGAGCAGGTCGTCGGCGGTCGCGGCGGAGTCGGAGAAGAAGAGCTCGAGGGAGGTGTCGTCACCGCCGGAGCGGTACAGCTGGGCGGCGACCTTGCCGGCCTTCTGCGCCGCGTCCGTGGCCTTCGCGGCCTCCGCGTCGGCCTGGCTCTGCAGCTGCTGCGCCCGGTAGTCGGCCTCGAGGTAGGCCTGCTGCGCGGCGTAGTACTCGTCGGAACGCGCGATGACCTCGGCCTGCGTGCGTTCGACGTCGGACTGCAGCCCGGCGATGAGGCCCTGGATGCGCGTGATCTCGCCGGCCTTCGCGGCCTCGTTCGCACGGGCGGCCTCGACGTCCGCCCACGACGGGTAGTCCGCCGCGAACGCCGCGGGGATGAGCGTCGTCGACGTCGTGGCGAGGGCGCCGAAGGCGACGGCACCGATGGCGCCGTAGGTCAGCGCGGTGCGACGGTCGACGGACGGCCACAGGAGCTTCCGCTCCCGCGGGGTGGGGGCGCAGCCGCAATCGTCTGCATCATCGAGGCGCTCGAGCGTCACGGGAATACCTCATCTCACCGGATCGCAACTCGGAACACAGTAGCAACACGAGTCCCACGAACAACAGGGCGAGTTGGCGTATCGACGCTCATCCTGCCCCCTCGACACGCCCGTGATGCAGAGGACGCGCCCTGGATTCGCAATCCCGCAGATCTTGAAGTAGGCTCGGCTGTCGGCAAGTGAGGGAGAAACCGCAAGGTCTCGAGCTCGATCCGGCCCCATCGTTTAGCGGCCTAGGACGCCGCCCTTTCACGGCGGTAGCACGGGTTCGAATCCCGTTGGGGTCACTCACCGGCCGAAAATTAAACATGCATGGCCCTGTAGCGCAGTTGGTTAGCGTGCCGCCCTGTCACGGCGGAGGTCGCGGGTTCAAGTCCCGTCAGGGTCGCTCCATAGCGACGGGCCTTCTTTCGAGGAGGCCTTTCGTCTAGGAAGCGGCAGACATGCCGCTCGGCTCTGTAGCTCAGTTGGTAGAGCGCACGACTGAAAATCGTGAGGTCACGGGATCGACGCCCGTCGGAGCCACACGGATCGTCATTACAGCGGTCCCAGAAACCCTCGCCTAGCTTCTACATGGCGGGGGTTTTGCTTTTCCCCGGCCCCGCGTTCCCACATCGGTGCGGCCGAATTCGGGGCGGATTCCGTGCAGCGGGGCGCACGATGACCGCCCCACTGCACGAACCGCGCCCCGAGGCCCCGGGCCCGGCGCCGGCCCGCGACTCACACCTTCTCGCGCGCTCGCAGGTCCTTCCGGAGGATCTTGCCCGACGCCGACTTCGGCACCGCGTCGATGAACTCCACGCGCCGCACCTTCTTGTGCGGGGCGACCTCCGCGGCGACGAACGCCATGACCTCGTCCTCGTCCAGCTCGGATCCCGGCTGCCGTACGACGAACGCCTTGGGGATCTCCTGCCTGTCCTCGTCCTGGACCCCGATCACGGCGGCATCCATGATTTGGGGGTGCGAGAGCAGCAGGGCCTCGAGCTCGGCCGGGGCGATCTGGTAGCCCTTGTACTTGATCAGCTCCTTCAGCCGGTCGACGATCGTGAAATATCCGTCGACGTGGTGCACGGCGATGTCGCCGGTGTGCAGGAAGCCGTCGTCGTCGAGCGTCTCCGCGGTGGCGTCCGGTCGGTTGAGGTACCCGAGCATGACGTTCGGGCCGCGCACCCAGATCTCGCCCGGCGCGGTCAGGCCGTCATCGCCGTGCTCCTCCAGCTCGGCACCTGTCTCGGGGTCGACGAGCTTCGCCTCGCAGTTGGCGACGAGGACGCCGACCGCGCTGACGGGCATGTCGGGACGCTCCGGCGGGATCGTGTGCGACACCGGGCTGAGCTCGCTCATGCCGTAGCCCTGGAAGATCCGGGCGTTCAGACGTCGCCCCGCGGCCTCGGCCGTCTCGCCGTCCAGCGGGGCGGCCCCCGAGAAGACCGTGTGCACGCTCGAGATGTCGAAGTCGTCGACCACCGGGTGCTTCGCCAGCGCCACCGCGATCGGCGGCGCGATGAAGAGGAAGGTGCACTGGAAGGCCTGGATGCCGCGGAGGAACTCGATCAGGTCGAACCGGGGCATTGTGACGAGGCTCGCGCGCTGCCGCAGGGCGAGGTTGAGCAGGACCGTCATCCCGTAGATGTGGAAGAACGGCAGGACCGCGAGGACGCGGTCGGTGTGGTCGAGCCGGATGCTGACGCGGCACTGGGCCACGTTCGCGACGAGGTTGCGGTGCGACAGCATGACGCCCTTGGGCGTCCCGGTCGTGCCGGAGGAGTAGGGCAGCACGGCGACATGGGTCGCCGGGTCGAACGTCACCTCGGGCGGCGTGCGCCCCTCGCCGAGCAGCGACCGGAGGTCGGGGTGGCCGTCGGCGCCGTCCAGCACGATCACGTGGTCGTCGTCGATCCCGACGGCCTGCGCCGCAACGGCGGCCTGCGGCAGCAGCGGCGACACCGTCACGAGCCACGTCGCCTCGGCGTCGCGCAGCTGCTTCTCGATCTCGTTGGCCGTGTAGAGCGAGTTCACCGTCGTCACCGCCGCGCCGAGCCGCAGGGCGCCGTGGAACACCGTGGCGAACGCGGGGACGTTCGGACACAGCAGCGCGATGACCGTGCCCACCTCCACGCCGCGAGCGGCGAGCGCACCGGCGAAGGCATCCACCTGCGCCTTCAGTCCGCGGTATGTCGTCTCGCTGGAGGTCGCGGGGTCGATCAGGGCGATGCGATCCAGGTCGGCGTCGTCGAGCGAGCCGAACAGGTAGTCGTAGACGCTCTCGTCCGGGATCTCGATGTCGGGGTAGGGGCTCTGGAACACGGTGCTCTCCTTCGAAACCGGTGCACACATCCTGGCACGCGTCCCGGCGGGCGAGGCGGTGTGGGCGGGAGGAGATGTCGGCACGGGAGGACTGATCCAGCGGAATCGATCCTCCGCTCGCGACATCTCCTCCCGGCGCCGCCGCCGCGCTCACACGAGTGTCAGCACCACTCCCCCGGCGGCGCCCACGAGCACGACCGCCCAGGCCGGCGCCCGGAACGCCGTCAGCAGCACGAACCCCAGCAGGGACAGCACGAACGGGCCGGGGCCGGTCACCGCGGTCGTGAACACCGGCGTGTAGAGGGCGGCCCCCAGGATGCCGACCACGGCGGCGTTCGCCCCGCGCATCGCCGCGCGCACGCGGGGCCGGGTGCGCAGCGCGTCCCAGAACGGCAGCACCCCGACCAGCACGAGGAAGCCGGGCAGGAAGATCGCCGCGAGCGCCACCGCGGCGCCGAACATCCCGCCCGGGCCGACGCCGGAGACCGCGCCGAGATACGCGGCGAAGGTGAACAGCGGTCCGGGCACGGCCTGCGCGGCGCCGTAGCCCGCGAGGAACGCCTCGGGCGAGACCCATCCCGTCTGCACGACCTCGGCCTGCAGCAGCGGCAGGACCACATGGCCGCCGCCGAAGACGAGCGCCCCGGACCGGAAGAACGCGTCAGCGAGGGTGAGCGCGCCGGAGCCGGTCACCGCGGCGAGCACCGGGAGGGCGACCAGGCCCGCGACCAGGAGGGCGAGGCATCCGATCCCCACTCCTCGGGGCACGCCGAACCCCGTCCGAGGCGGCGCGTCCACCGGAACCGCCTCGCGCGACAGCACCAGCCCCCCGGCGACTCCCAGCACGATCGCGGCGATCTGCCCCACCGCGGACGGGGCGAGCAGCGCCACGGCCGCCGCGACGACGGCGATCCCCGCGCGGGCCGGATCGGGCGTGAGGGTGCGGGCCATGCCCCACACCGCGTGCGCGACGATCGCGACGGCGACGATCTTGAGCCCGTCGATCACCCCCTGACCCCACGGACCGCCGAGGGCCACCGCGCCTGCGGCGAACGCCACCAGGAGCACCGCCGACGGCAGCGTGAAGGCGAGGAAGGCCGCGAGCGCTCCGACAGGTCCGGCCCGGCGGAGCCCGATCGCGAACCCCACCTGGCTCGAGGCCGGCCCCGGCAGGAACTGGCAGAGGGCGACGAGATCGGCGTACTCCCGGTCGTTCAGCCACTTCCGGCGCGCGACGAGGTCGTCGCGGAAGTACCCGAGATGAGCGATCGGTCCGCCGAACGATGTGAGCCCCAGACGCAGGAAGGCGACGAACACCTCGACCGCCCCCGTCATGCGCACCACCCTTCCGTTGTGTCAGCCCGGGTGAAACAGCAGGTGAATTCGTCAGTCCGCGGGCTCGGCGGCCACGGCATCCACGAGCCGGAGGGTCGCGGCGGTCCGGTCCTGGTCCGCGGAGACGTCGGCGCCCCGGACGGCGTCACGGAACCGCTCGACCTCGCCCACCATCGTGTTCTCAGGCGCCTCCACCTCGATCACCTCGGCGGTCCCGCCGTGCGGGGTGAGCACGAGACGGCGCGGCGCGTCGATCGCGTCGATGCGGAGCGAGGCCTCCTCGCCCTGGATCTCGCTGGGGAGCGCGGTGTCCGTGATCTTCGACCAGGCCACGTCGGCGACGAAACCGTCGTACCGAGCGAGGGCGCTGCCCAGTCCGTCGGCTCCGGAGGCGATCCCGACACGGGCCCCCTGGATGCCGTTGGGCTCCCCGAAGAGCAGGACGAGCGCGTGCAGCGGGTAGACGCCGAGGTCGCGCAGCGCCCCGCCGCCCATCGCCGGGTCGAAGATGTTCGTCTGCTCGCCCGCCAGGACGAGGTCGTACCGCGCCGAGCGCTTCTCGTATCGCACCGAGACGCGCCGGATCCGCCCGAGCCGTGGCAGCAGCGCCTGCACCCGCGCGATCCCCGGGTCGTAGGCGGTGCGCATCGCCTCGATCAGCACGACGTCGCGGGTCCGTGCGCGCGCGACGAGGGCGTCCCAGTCGGCGGCGGTGAGCGTCGCCGGCTTCTCCACGAGCACGGGGATCGAGGCGTCCAGCGCCCGCTCCACCTGGTCGACGTGCACGCTGTTCGGGCTGGCGAGGTAGACGGCGTCCACGTCGTCCGCCGCGAGGAGCTCGTCGAGGCCGACGGCCGTGCCGGGAGCACCGATCGTGTCGGCGAAGGCGCGGGCGCGGTCGGCGTCGCGGGAGGCGACACGCGAGACGGCGACGCCGTCGACCTGCCGGACCGCGTCCGCCAGACGTTCCGAGATGCTGCTGGTTCCGACGATGCCGATGCGGATCATGTCCCCATCCTCCCGCGCCGGGAGGGGTGGATGTGCGACGGATGTCGTCGGCGGGGGCGGGAGATCCGTTCCGGCCGCACGCGGCGGACGCCCGGTCTCACCCCGGGCGGAGGCGGGCCGCCGCGACGGACGGTCCGACGCCGGGCTGTCTACGGTGCGGGCACCCGACCCGGAGG
>VGAV01000007.1 GCA_016870695.1 Actinomycetota bacterium
ACGGGACCGTCCCTGGTCGTGGCGACCCGCGCCGAGCCGGGGGACGGCGCCACCGGGGCTCCCCCGCCGGTGACGCGGCGCGAATACCGTCGCACGATCACCGCGAACGGGAGGCGTCGCTGATGTTCGACATGGGATGGGACAAGCTGCTGCTGGTCGCGATGCTCGTGGGACTCGTCGCGGGTCCCGAGCGGCTCATGAGCTGGAGCCGCTCGGCGGTGCAGTTCCTCGGCCGCGCGCGGGAGGCCTACCGCGCCGGCAAGGCGCAGGTGGTGGGGGAGCTCGACCAGTTCGCGCCCGATTGGCGGTCGTACGACCCGCGCCGGATGGACCCTCGGCGCATCATCCGGGACGCGCTCGAGGGCGGCGAGCCGGCACCGCCCGTCGCCGCGGAGCCGGCCGAAGCTCCGGCCGCACCGACGATCGGGGTCCGCCTGGACCCGCTCGGGGAGCGTCCGCCGGCCCGCGCGCGGACGGAGCAGCCGCCGATCGCCGACGCGTCGACGGGGGAACACGCCGAAAGGGTGAACCGCCACGCCTGAGCAGGTGAAGCCCGAGGCGAAAACCGCCCCGACGGCCTGGTCCGCCGCCGACAACGCGCCGGCCGAGCCGAGGCGAGGCCCCCGACACCGAGCCCGGACCGGTGGGGCGGCCTCCGACGTCGCGGCGCGCGCCCTCCGACGGCGTGACCGTGAAGATGTTCGGACGGCGGAACCCGGCTGCCGCGAACGCGGCGAGGACGGCCTCGGTGGCCGCCGGGACGAGCTCGCTGTCGAGAAGCGCGATGGCGGCGCCGCCGAACCCGCCGCCGGTCATCCGGGCGCCGAGCGCGCCGGAGGACAGTGCCGTCTCGACGGCGAGGTCGAGCTCGGGCACCGAGATCTCGAAGTCGTCGCGCATCGACACGTGCGACGCCGTGAGGAGGTCGCCGATCGCCCGGGGCCCGTCCGCGTCGAGGGCGGCGACGGTGTCGAGCACGCGCTGATTCTCGGTGACGATGTGCCGGACGCGCCGGAAGGTCACGTCGTCGAGGATCTCCGCCGCACGGGGCAGGTCGTCGACGCCGAGGTCGCGCAGCGCGGCGACGTCGAAGGCGGCGGCCCCCTTCTCGCACGACGCCCGGCGCTCGCGGTACCCGCCCGAGGAATGCGCGTGCTCGACGAGCGTGTCGATCACCAGGATCTGAAGCCCGGCCTCGGCGAAGCCGAGGGCGACGGGCCGGGTCGCGAGCGTGCGGCAGTCGAGGAAGGTGGCCGCGTCGGCGACGCCGAGCATGGATGCCATCTGGTCCATGATCCCCGTCGGTGCCCCGACCGCGTCGTTCTCGGCGATGCGGCCGACCCGGGCGAGGGCCACCTTGTCGCGTCCGGCGTCCCACAGGTCGTTCAGCGCCGACGCGACGGCGCCCTCGATCGCCGCGGAGGACGACAGCCCGGCGCCGACGGGCACCTCCGAGGCCACGGCGATGTCGAGGCCGCGAGGGGTGGCATCCGGAGCCTCGGCGCGCAGCGCCCACGCCACGCCGAGCGGATAACCCGCCCAGTCCAGCCCGCCCGCGGCGATCCGCGCGTCGAGGTCGGCGAGCGACACGTCGACGCCGGTCGACGAGAAGGTCGACCGGACGCGGATCAGGTCGTCGTCGCGCAGCGCCACGGCGGCGGCCGTTCGCTGGGCGATCGCGAAGGGGAGGACGAAGCCCTCGTTGTAGTCGGTGTGCTCCCCGATGAGGTTGGCCCGTCCGGGGGCGGACCAGACCCCCGCCGGCGGGGCGTCGGTCAGGCTGGCGAGCAGGGCACGGGCGTCGTCGACGGCGGTCATGCCGTCACCTCCGGAACGGTGTCGAGGGCGGCGCGCAGGCGCTCGGCCTGCGACTCGGGGGTGACGTCGCCGATCCAGGCGCCCATGGCGGCCTCGGATCCGGCGAGGTACTTCAGCTTGTCGGCGGCGCGACGGGGCGAGGTGATCTGCAGGCTGAGGCGGACGGTGTCGCGGGCGCGGTCCACCGGAGCCTGATGCCACGCGGCGATGTACGGGGTCGGGGTCTCGTACAGCGCGTCGATGCCGCGCAGCAGTCGCAGGTAGAAGGGCGCGAGCTCGTCGCGTTCGGCATCCGTCGTCTCCGCCAGGTCCGCCACGTGGCGGTGGGGGAGGACGTGAACCTCGATCGGCCACCGGGCGGCGAAGGGGACGAAGGCCGTCCAGTGCTCGCCGCGCAGCACGACGCGCTCCCCGGCACTCTCGACGTCGAGGATGCGCGCGAACAGGTCGTCGGACGTGCGCGAGAGCATGTCGAGCAGACGGTGGGTGCGGGGGGTGACGTACGGGTAGGCGTAGATCTGGCCGTGGGGGTGGGGCAGCGTGACGCCGATCTCCTGGCCGCGGTTCTCGAACGGGAAGACCTGCCGGATGCCGGGGAGGGCCGAGAGCGCCGCGGTGCGATCGGCCCAGGCCTCGATGACGGTGCGGGCGCGGGTCCGGGTGAGGGAGCCGAACGACCCCTCGTGCGCCGGGCTGAAGCACACGACCTCGCAGCGTCCGACCGAGGTGCGGGTGCGACCGAGGCCGAGGTGCTCGAGGTCGTCCGCGCTGCGCGGCGGATCGACGGCCGCGGGCGCGTCGGCGGTGGCGGCATCCAGGGCCGGTCCGAACGACGGCGACTTGTTCTCGAAGACGGCGACGTCGTAGAGCGAGGGGATCTCGGACGGGTTCGTCGGCGTCTGCGGCGACAGCGGATCGAGGTGCGCCGGCGGCAGGAAGGCGCGGTTCTGACGATTGGATGCCACGGTGATCCAGTCGCCGGTCAGCACGTCCTGCCGCATGGTCGCGGTCGCCGGGCGCGGGTCGAGGGTGCGGGCGTCGACGGCGCGCTCGGCGCCGAGCGCGGTGCCCGGGTCGTCGAAGTAGAGCAGCTCGCGGCCGTCGGCGAGGCGGGTCGAGCGCTTGACGACACCGTTGCCGAGGGTCACGGCGGGGGAGGTCTCCGTGTTCACGATAACACGCTACATCTCGGGCGTGCTATCGTCAACATGGAGGTGGTGGTGGGATGGTGTCGATGGCCGATGTGGCCCGCAGGGCGGGTGTCTCGGCGCAGACCGTCTCCCGCGTGGCGAACGGCAGCCCCCGCGTCGACCCGGGCACGCGCCTCCGTGTGGAGAAGGCCATGGGCGACCTCGGCTACCGCATGCACCGCGCCGCTCGCGCGCTGCGCACCGGCCAGACCTCCACGATCGGCCTCGTCGTCTCGACCCTCGCCTCCGTCGGGAACTCGCGCATGCTGCAGGCGATCTCCGAGGCGGCCGCGGCCCGCGACTACGCCCTCGCCGTGGTGACCGTCGGGGAGAGAGGCATCCGCGACGCCTTCGCCCGCCTGCGCTCGCAGGGAGTGGACGGGGCCGTCGTGCTCAACGAGGCGACGGAGCTCGCCCGCGACGTCGACCCGCCCGCCGACCTCCACCTCGTGGTCGTCGACTCGCCGGCCGATGCGCGGTACTCCATCGTGCAGACGGACCACGCCGGCGGAGCGCGGGCGGCCGTCGCCCATCTGCTGTCCCTCGGACACGACACCGTGCACCACCTCGCCGGACCGGTGGGATCGTTCGCCGCGGCCGAGCGCGAGCGCGGATGGCGGGGGGCGCTGGCGGACGCCGGGGCGGCGGTGCCCGATCCCGTGCGCGGCGATTGGACGTCGGCATCCGGATACGCCGCCGTCGACGCCCTCGGCCGGGCCACCGCGCTCTTCGTCGCGAACGACCAGATGGCGCTCGGCGTCCTCCGGGCGCTCACCGACGGCGGTCGACGCGTGCCCGAGGACGTCGCCGTCGTCGGCTTCGACGACATCGTGGATGCCGCTCAGTACCGACCGCCGCTCACGACGGTGCGCCAGGACTTCGACGAGCTGGGCGGCCGTGCCGTCGCCGCCCTCGTCGCGGCGATCGAGGGGGGTGCGCCCGTCGCCGAGTCGGTGCCGACCTCGCTCGTCGTGCGCGCGAGCAGCGGGAGCCGCTGACCGCCCGTCTCTCTCGGCGGCATCCCTTCTTCGCACCGTCCGCGGCGGGATCTGTGATTCTGCGTGGGGCTCAGCCCTCGTGCCAGCCGCGGTCGAGGATGCGGAAGCCGGCCTCGATCGTGGCCGCGGCGTCGTCGTACTCGAACGCCAGGATCTGCAGCTGCAGGACCATGCGCGCGTAGACCCGGATCTCAACGTCGGGTTCCGCGTGGCCGGTCGTCTCCGCGATGGCATCGGCGAGGGCGTCCTCGTGGCGCAGCCACATGCGGCCGGCGTATTCCCGCAGGGCGGGGGTCGAGTCGATGAGCTGCATGAAGAGGCGCCGGTGCTCGCCGTCCGGGTCGAAGGCGAGGCCGATGAGCTCGCGACGGTAGAGGTCGCGCAGCGCCTGCGACACCGAGGTCCCGGGTGCGCGATCGCGCACCGCGTCGACGAGCAGGTCGCGCTGGGCGTCGTCCTCGTCGAAGACCAGCGCCTCCTTCTGAGGGAAGTGGGCGAACACGGTGGTGGGGGAGACGTCGGCGGCATCCGCGACCTCTCGGATGCTCACCTCGTCGAACCCGCGCTCGAGGAAGAGCGCTGTCGCCGCGTCCGAGATCGCCTTCCGCGTCGCGGCCTTCTTGCGCTCCCGACGCCCGATCGTCTCGCTCATGCCGACCATCTTACCGGTGCCATGCCGGAACTGTCTTGACGCCAAAATTGGTACGACTACAGTTACGGTATGACTTCAGAAACCATCCCTCCTCTGGCGGCGGTGAACGGACGCCGCGCCTGGATCATGCTCGTCGTCATCACGACGCTCACGACGGCGGGCATGACCGTCGTCCTCCCGGTGCTCCCCTTCGTCGTCCTCCGCTACGTCTCGAACCCCGCCGACCTGGCCGTGTGGGTCGGCATCCTCGAGACGGTGAACGCCCTGTGCGCCTTCCTGGTGGCCCCCTTCCTCGGACGTCTCTCGGACCGCTTCGGCCGACGGCCGGTCATCATCGTGGCGGGCTTCGGCGCGGCCGTCGGGTTCGTCCTCTTCGGGCTCGGCGGCGCCCTCTGGGTGCTGCTCCTCGGTCGTGTCGTGCAGGGCGTGACGGCCGGCGACCTGCCCGCGCTCTTCGCCTACCTCGCCGACATCACCCCGCCCGAGAAGCGTGCGCGACGGTTCGGCGTCCTGGGCGCGACCGCGGGCATCGGCACGATGGTCGGTCCCGCCCTCGGCGGGACGCTCGCCGCGATCGACCTCGACCTGCCGGTCTTCGTGACGGCGGCGCTGGCGGCGACGGTGGCGGTCCTGAGCATCTTCCTCCTCCCCGAGAGCCTCGCGCCGGGGAAGCGCATCGCGTCCCTGGACCTCCGCCAGGTGCACCCCTTCGCCGTCTTCCGCGGCGTGTTGCGCCGCCCCGAGCTGCGCGCGCTCATGCTCGGACTCGTGCTCGTCGGCCTGCCTTTCGGCTTCTTCGTCAACAACTTCAGCGTCCTGGGGCTGGACGCCATCGGCGCCACCCCGACGGCCATCGGCCTGCTGACCGCGTGCGTCGGAGTGATCGACATCGTCATCCAGGGCGCGCTGCTCGGCCTTCTGCTGCCCCGGATCGGGGAGCGCGGAGTGGTGGTCGGCGGCATCGTCACGCAGGCCGTCGGTCTCGTCGCCCTGGCCGCGGTCGCCTCCGTGCTGGCGGAGCCGTGGCTCTTCGCCGTCGGGGCGTTGACGCTCGCCGCGGGTCAGGGGGCGGCCACCGCGACGATGGACGGACTGCTGTCCAACGCCGTCGGAGACGACGAGCAGGGGTGGATCGCCGGGGCCGCGCAGTCGGTCAACGCCGCGGTGGGCGCCGTGGCCCCGCTGCTGGCGGGGCTGCTCTACGCCCACATCGCCCACGCGTCGCCGTACGTGCTCGGGGCGGTGCTCATGCTCGCCGCGGCCGTGGTCATCGGGCGGGCGCGCTTCGCGAGTCCGTCGCGGCCCGGAGCGTCGGCGGAATCGGAGGACGGCCGCGGAGTCGGACGAGATGCTGAAGTGCGTCCGACTCTGCAGCCGTGATCCGATTCTGCGCACGGTGCGACCTAAAGTAAGGCTCTTGTTACTTCAGTTTGGGCATTGCGAAGTTCATCAACGTCCCGTCATGACCGCCGCGGACATGGAACGGCGAGCAGGATCCACCATGCCCGCTGCCTACTCGGCCATCGATCACCTCACGCAGGCCGGATTCATCAGGGAGATCACGGGACGCAAACGCGATCGTGTCTGGGTCGCATCGGAACTGCTGGCCGAGCTCGATGACCTCGACCGGCGCATCCAGGTCGCGATGACGGCCTGACGTCTTCGCTACGGCCGGTGCGGCACGCTGGCCGCCGGCTACAGCGACCGCAATCGCGTCAAGCGCCACCACGTGAGATCGCGAGTCCGCGGCGAAGCCGCCGTCAGTTCTCCTCGTTCCAGGGCATCGGCCGCTCGGGGTCGCGGGAGGCGTCGTCGGGCACGGGCGAGAGCGCCTCGCCGCCCGCGCGGATGCAGAGCCACCGCAGCTCGCTGTCGCCGCCCGGGGTCGCGCGCCAGGTGCGCCAGACGTTCTGTCCGACCCGCACGACGCTGCCGGGACCGACGTCGACCACGTCGTCGTCAAGACCCATCTGTCCGCGCCCCTCCAGGAAGACGTACAGTTCCTCGACCCGGGTGTGCGTGTGCCAATAGCCGGCCTCTTCGCCGGGCAGGAGGGCGTTCGCCGTCATCCCGATGAACCGCATGGTCAGCTCCTGATCGACGACGCGCCGCCCATCGCGGGAGCGCGCCGGGGCGAAACCCCCGAAGTGGTCGCGCCAGTCGCCCAGTCCGCCGATCTCGGTGATCTCGTAGTCGCTCATCGGTTCCCGCTTTCGGTCGTCGGAGTCGACGGCTGCCACTCGTCGCTCTCACGCTCCCACACGGAGGGAGAAATCGACCGGATCCACGCAGCCATCGTCATGCCTCCATCCTGCTCCTCTCGAACGCGCTCGCGCAGGGGAGGCGACGAGGACAGGGGATGCCACGAGAACAGGCCGATCCACGCGGAATCGACCTGTCTCGGCGTATGCGCCTGTTCTCGTGACGGCCTACTCCTCGCGCTGTCCCAGCGCGGGCTCGGGCACGAACCGGGCCGTCAGCGACAGCGCCTGCTCCAGCTCGAGCAGCACGAGCTCGTTTGCGCCGGCCTTCGTCGCCGGGGCGGGGACGTACAGCGTGCGCTGCGGCGCCTGCCGCCAGTACCGGCCGAGGAAGAAGCCGTTGACGAAGGCGAAGCCCTTCGTCCACGCGTCGGTGTCGAGGAACAGGTCGCTCGGGGCGTCGAGGTCGAACGAGCCGCGCAGGAGGGCGCGACCGGCCGCGCCGTCGCCGGTGCCCGCGGCGGCCGCGAGGTCGATCGGGGTGGCGGTCCACCCGGCGAGCGGGCGGCCGTCGAGCGTCGCCGCGCCGTGCAGCCCCTTGTGCTCGCCGAGGCGGTCCGCGTAGTTGACGCGGCCCTGGTCCTCCACCAGCACGGTCAGCCGTGCGCCGGCCGGGATGGCCAGCGCCCGCTCGTGCAGGGTGCGGGACAGCCGCCCGACGAAGGCGCCGTCGACATGGACCCATGCCATGTCGCGCACCTCGTCGAAAGCGAGCACCGCCCGGTCGCCGTCGAACGCGGGCAGGTCGACGTCGTACCGCACCAGAGCCCCGAGGTGACCCAGCTGCTCGAACGTCGCGGGGGCGTCGGCGGGGGCGGAGTCGTGGGCGGGCGGCATCCATTCGCCCTCGCCCGACAGGGTCACCTCGAACGCCGGGGCGTCGGGGCGGGAGGCGGGGGCCTCGTCGGGGACCGGCGCGTACTTCGCGATGACCTCCCGGAAGGCGTGATACTTCGCGGTGGGGTGGCCGGACTCGTCGAGCGGAGCGTCGTAGTCGTACGACGTGACGATCGGGTCGAAGCGTCCCTTGTCGTTCGCGCCGTTCGTCGTGCCGAAGTTCGTGCCGCCGTGCACCATGTAGATGTTGACGGAGGCGCCGGCCGCGAGCAGGACGTCGAGGTCATGGGCGGATGCCGCCGGGTCGGTCGTGTGGTGGATGCTGCCCCACCAGTCGAACCAGCCGTCCCAGAACTCCGAGCACATGAGGGGACCGGTGGGCTGGTGCTCGCGGAGGGTCGCCAGACGCTCCTCGGATCGCGAGCCGAAAGAGCCGGTGAGGTGCAGCTCGGGCAGGCTGCCGGCCTCGAGCATCCACGGCATCGGCTGATCGACGGTGGTCAGCGGCACGGTGATGCCGGCGTCCTTCGTCACGCGCACGAGCTCGCGGAGGTAGTCCTTGTCGGAGCCGTACGCGCCGTACTCGTTCTCGATCTGCACGAGCACGACGTTGCCGCCGCGGTCGATCTGCCGGGGCGCGACGATCTCGTACACGCGGCGGAGGTACTCCGACACGGCGGCGAGGAACTGCGGCTCCGACCGGCGGATGCCGATGCCCGGCGTCGAGGTGAGCCAGACCGGCAGCCCGCCGTTGTGCCATTCCGCGCAGATGTACGGGCCGGGGCGCACGATCGCGTGAAGGCCCTCGTCGGCGATGAGGTCGAGGAAACGTCCGAGGTCGTTCCACCCGGTGGCATCCCAGTCGCCCCGGACCGGCTCGTGGGCGTTCCAGGCGACGTAGGTCTCGATGGTGTTCAGGCCCATCGCCTTCGCCTTGCGGATGCGGTCGCGCCAGTGCTCGGGGTGGATGCGGAAGTAGTGCAGCGTGCCGGAGATGACCTGGTACGGCCGTCCGTCGAGCAGGAAGTCGGTGTCGCCGATGGTGAAGGTGGTCACGGTGTCTTTCGGGTCGGGGGTTCCGCGCGGGGGCGTTCAGCGCAGGCGGGCGCGCAGGCGCACCCAGGCGAGCGGGGGGAGGGGGAAGCGGAGGATGCCGTCGGCGCCGACCTCGACGGAGAGCGCGACGGGCGCGACGCGCTCCGCGCCGGCCGCGTTCGTCGTGTGCCGGTCGCCGCCGTCGGGGATGGTGAGGACGACGGCCTCGACGTCGGTCACGGCACCCAGGTCGAGCTCGACGGCGGTGGCGGCGTCGAGCTCGCGGTGAGCGAGGAGGACGGTCACCGCGTCGCCGTCCACGGTCGCGACGGCGTCGACCGCGTCCACGGCGCCGTGCCGGGCCGTGTCGATCGTCGCTCCGTCGACCCGGGGGTGGACGACGCGGCCCGTCGCTGCGGCCGCGGTGAGGGCGAACGGGTGGAAGGTGGTCTGCCGCCAGGCGGCGCCGCCGCCCGGCTCCGTGCGGATGGGGGCGATGACGTTCACGAGCTGCGCCAGGTTCGCCATCGTGACGCGGTCGGACCGCCGGATGAGCGTGATGAGGAGGGACCCGACGACGACGGCGTCGGTGACGGTGTAGTCGTCCTCGATGAGGCGCGGAGCGATCGGCCAGTCGCCGGTGAAGACGCGGGGCTTGTCGACCTCGTTCCAGCGGGTCTGGTTCCAGACGTTCCACTCGTCGACGCTGATGCCGATCGCACGGCCGTCCGGGCCGGTCGCCCCGACCTCGTCGATGATGTCGGCGACCTCGCCGATGTACCGGTCGAGGGCGACGCCGCTGGCGAGGAAGCTTGCGGCATCCGCGGGGTCCTCCTCGTAGTACGCGTGCACGGAGATGTGGTCGACGAGGCCCGCGGTGTGCCGGAGCACGGTGCGCTCCCACTCGCCGAACGTCGGCATCTCGTGGTTCGAGCTGCCCGCGGCCACCAGCTCGACCGACGGGTCGAGGAAGCGCATCATGCGCGCCGACTCGGCGGCGAGGCGGCCGTACTCGTCGGCGGTCTTGTGGCCGATCTGCCACGGACCGTCCATCTCGTTGCCGAGGCACCACAGCCGGATCCCGAACGGCTCCTCGCGGCCGTTCGCGCGGCGGCGGTCGCTCAGCGCGGTGCCGGAGGGGTGGTTGGCGTACTCGAGCAGGTCGGCGGCCTCGGCGACGCCGCGCGTGCCGAGGTTGACCGCCTCCATGACCTCGAGGCCCGCGGCATCCGCCCAGGCGGCGAACTCGTGCAGGCCGACCTCGTTGGTCTCGGTGCTGTGCCAGGCGGCATCCAGGCGTACCGGACGCTCCGCGCGGGGGCCGACGCCGTCCTCCCAGCGGTAGCCGGAGACGAAGTTCCCGCCGGGGTAGCGCACGACGGTCGCCCCGAGCTCGCGGACGAGCTCCTGCACGTCGGCCCGGAAGCCCGCGCCGTCCGACGTCGCGTGATCCGGCGAATGGATGCCGTCGTAGACGCAGCGGCCCATGTGCTCGACGAACGTGCCGAACAGGCGACGGGGGACCTCGGCGCCGAGGGCGGTGCGATCGACCGAGATGCGGGTGGGGGAGGTCATTCGTCTCTCCTGGGAGGGATGGGGGCGCGCGCCTCGGGACGGCGGCGCGGATGGAGCGGGGGCGGGCCGCTCGCGAACGATGCGACCCGCCCCCGTGTCCGGACTTACTTGTTGACGCTGAAGCCCTGGTCGTTGCCGTACTGGACCAGCTGCTCCTGCCACGCCTCGAGACCGGCGTTCATGTCGCTGCCGTTCGCGTAGGCCTGACCCACGGTGTCGCTGTAGATGCTGTTGGCGTAGACCTGGAACGGCAGGTAGTTCCAGCCCTCGCGCACCTGGCTGGACGCCTCGGTGAGCACCTGGTTGATCTTCTGGCCGCCGAAGTACTCGTTCTCGGCGTCGACGAAGGCGGGGTCGCTCAGCTGCGCGGTGGTGGAGGGGAAGCCGCCGGACTCGGCGAAGATCTGCAGGCTCTCCTCGTCGTTGTTCAGCCACTTGAGGAAGCCGGCGGCCAGCGCCGGGTTCTGGCTCTGCTTGGTCACGGCCTGACCGCCGCCGCCGTTCTCCGCCGTCACCGGCTCGCCGTCGTACGTCGGGATGGGCGCGACGGCCCACTTGCCGGCGCCGTCGGCGACGGAGCTCTCGAGCACGCCCGGCATCCAGGCGCCGATCACGAGCGAGGCGATCGAACCGTCACCGAGGCCCTTGAACCACTCGTCCGACCAGCTGGGGGTGTCCGACAGCAGACCGCCCTCGATGAGGCGGTTCCAGTTGTCGGCGAACTTCTGCGAGCCCTCGTCCTGCAGGTCGATCGTGACGTCGGTGCCCGAGGCCTGGAAGGGCTGGCCGCCGGCCTGCCAGATCATGCTGGTGGTGAAGCCGGAGTCGCCGGTGTCGGCGGTGATGTACTTGGTGGGGTCGGCCGTGTGGAGCTTCTCGGCCGCGGCGACGTACTCGTCCCACGTGGTGGGCACGGCGAGGCCGTACTGGTCGAAGACCTCCTTGTTGTAGAACAGGGCCATCGGGCCCGAGTCCTGGGGGAGGCCGTAGATCGCGCCGTCGAAGTCGACCGCGCCCCAGGTGCCGGGGCTGTAGTCGTCCTCGAGCTCGCCGAAGCCGTAGGGGGCGAGGTCGAGCAGCGAGTCCGAGAGGGCGAACTGGGGGAACGCGTAGTACTCGATCTGCACCACGTCGGGAGCGCCGGATCCCGCCTTGATGGCGTTCTGCAGCTTGGTGTACTCCTCGGTGTTCGTCCCGGCGTTGACCAGGTTCACGTCCACGTTGGGGTAGGCCTTCTCGAACGCGGCCACCTGCGCCTCGGCGGAGGGCGTCCACGACCAGTACGTGATCTCGCCGCCCTGCTCGAGAGCGGCCTCGATGTCCTCCGCGCTGCTGCCGTTGCCGCCTCCGGCGTTGCCGGAGGAGCAGGCGACGAGCGAGCCGGCCGCGAGCGCGGTGGCGGCGACGGCGAACGCGGCCCGCCGGACGGCGGTGCCCTTGCGCATGAATGTCATCGGGATTCCTTCACTTCGTTGTTTTGGAGTCCGGAGCGGGGCGCTCCGGTGCTGGTGGGGTGCGCGTCAGCGGCGACCGGCGCTTCCGGGCGCGGTCACTGCTTGACGCTTCCGGCGCTCAGACCCGACTGCCAGAAGCGCTGGAGTACGAGGAATGCGGCGACGATGGGGATGATCGACAGGAGGGCTCCCGTGATCACGAGGTTGTAGATCGGCTGGGCGCCGACGCCCGTGGCCTGGGCGTTCCACTGGTTGAGACCGACCGTCAGGGGGTACCAGGCCGGGTCGCTCAGCATGATGAGCGGCAGGAAGTAGTTGTTCCAGGTGGCCACGACGGCGAACAGCAGGACGGTCACGATGCCGGGCATGAGCAGCCGGATCGAGATGGTGAAGAAGGTGCGGAACTCGCCCGCCCCGTCCATGCGCGCGGCCTCGAGGAGCTCGGTGGGGATCGCGTCGGTCGCGTAGACCCAGATCAGGTAGAGGCCGAACGGGCTGATGAGGGAGGGGATGATGATCGCCCACGGGGTGTTCGTCAGGCCCAGCTGGCTGAAGAGCAGGAATGTGGGCACGGCGAGGGCGGTGCCGGGCACGGCGATCGCGCCGAGAACGACCGCGAAGACGGCCTTGCGTCCCTTGAAGTTGTACTTGGCCAGGCCGTAGCCGGCGAGGGTGGCCAGCAGAGTCGCCCCGCCCGCGCCGACGACGACGTAGAGCAGCGTGTTGCCGAGCCAGCGAACGAAGATCCCGTCGCGGTAGGTCAGCGTCTGGACGATGTTGTCGCCGAGCGCGAAGCTGTCGCCGAACCACAGCCCGAACGACGAGAACAGGTCGGGCTGCGTCTTCGTGGCGTTGATCACGAGCCAGAACAGCGGGACCAGCGTGTAGAGCAGGTACAGGCCCATCACGATGCTGAGGACGAGCGACTTGCGTCCCTGCGAAGGGGAGGTGCGGGCGAACGAGGGCCGGCCTCCGGTGCGGGGGGAGCGGCGACCGGTGGTGACGGCGACGGTGTCGGTGCGGGGTGCGGTCGCGGTGGTCATCGCGCCTCCTGACGTGAGCCGCGCAGCTGCACGACATAGGCGATGACGGCGGTGATGACGCCCATGATGATCGCGATGGTCGCCGCGTAGTTGTACTGCTGTCCGGCGAAGGAGAGGTTGTAGGCGTACATGTTCGGCGTGAAGAACGTCGAGATCGTGTTCGGCGCGAGGGGCTTCAGGATGTTCGGCTCGTTGAACAGCTGGAAGCTGCCGATGATCGAGAAGATCGTGGCGATCACGATGGCGCCGCGCACCGCAGGGATCTTGATCGAGAAGATCGTGCGCCACGCGCCCGCACCGTCGATGGATGCCGCCTCGTAGAGGTCGCTCGGGATGGTCTTCAACGACGAGTAGAAGATGAGCATGTTGTAGCCCACGAACTGCCACGTGACGATGTTGCCGATCGAGACCAGCATCCATTCGGGGACGAAGGGCTGGACGACGTCGGACCCGAGCAGGCTGTTCAGGTTGCCGGCGAGGCCGAACTGGTCGCCGTAGATGTAGCCCCACATGAGGACCGCGACGACCGCGGGCACCGCATAGGGGAGGAAGATCACCATGCGGTAGAAGCCGGCGGCGTGCAGGCGTGCGCTGTCGATCGCCAGGGCGGCGGCGAGGGCCAGGACGAGCATGATCGGGACCTGCACGACGAGGAAGATCCCGACGCGGCCGAAGCCCTCCCAGAACTTCGGGTCCGCGAAGGCGGTGAGGTAGTTGTCGAAGCCGACGAAGGCGTTGCCGCCGATGAGCTGGTCGCGGAAGAGGCTCAGGTACAGCGAGTAGGCGAGCGGCGCGAGGAACACGAGGGCGAAGACGATCGCGAAAGGAGCGACGAAGAGCCAGCCCCGCTCCTCGATGCGCCGGCGCCGTCGGCGCGGTGGGGTGCGCAGGGCGGGAGGGGGTGCCGCGGTGGTCGTCATCGTCCAGTGCCTCTTCAGTGATGCGCATTCCGTCCGGGTCGACGGGATGTTGACGTAAACATAACCCGGGACCGCTACCATGTCAACGTCAACATCCCTGGAGGTAGACGTGAGCGAGACGACGACGGTGTCGACCGCGGTGCCGACGCGCGGCAGGCGCCGCGATGCGTCCATGGCCGATGTGGCCGCGGCCGCCGGCGTGTCCGGGCAGACGGTGTCGCGCGTCGCCAACGGCCGCACGAACGTCGACCCCGAGACCCGGCAGCGCGTGCTCGACGCCATGGAGACACTCGGCTACCGGCCCAACAGCGCGGCCCGCGCGCTGCGCTCCGGGAGGTTCCGCAGCATCGGCGTCATCATGTTCTCGCTCGGCTCGTACGGCAACACGCGCACCCTCGACGCGCTGGCCTCGGTGGCCGCGGCATCCGGGTACTCCATCACCCTCATCACGGTCCGCTCGGCGACGCAGTCCGACGTGTCGGGCGCCTTCTCACGGCTGCGCGAGCACGCGGTGGACGGCATCGCGATCCTCATCGAGACCCACCGCCTGGGCGAGAACGAGCTGTCGCTGCCGACGGGGCTGCCCGTGGTGGTCGTCGACTCCAGCGCCGACTACCCGTACGCCGTCGTCGACAACGACCAGGCCCAGGGCGCACGCCTGGCCACCGAGCATCTGCTCGACCTCGGTCACGAGACGGTCTGGCACCTGTCCGGCCCGCCGGAGTCCTTCGCCGCCGAGCGTCGGCGCGACGCCTGGCGCGCGGCGCTGGAGGAACGCGGATGCCGCGTGCCCGAGGTGCAGATCGGCGACTGGACCGCGGAGTCCGGGCACCGCATCGGCACCGCGCTCGCCGCGGACCCGGCGGTGACGGCCGTCTTCGCGGCGAACGATCAGATGGCGCTCGGGGTCATCCGGGCCCTGCACGAGGCCGGTCGGGCCGTGCCCGGCGACGTGAGCGTCGTCGGCTTCGACGACATGCCGGAGGCATCCAACTTCTGGCCGCCGCTGACCACCGTGCGCCAGCGCTTCGAACGCGTGGGCGAGGAGGCGATGAGCGCCCTCATCGCCGACATCGAAGGCGGCGGAGGAGCGCACGAGCGCACCCTCGTGCCGACGTCGCTCGTGGTCCGAGCGAGCTCCGGTCCGCGCTGATTCCTCTTGTGCGCGCTCACACGCGCCGCGTAGGCTGTGCTCGACGTTCCATGTTGACGTCAACATCCCCCTGAGGCCGCATCGGAGCGGCCGGATCGGAATGACGATGAAGTCAGCTCGACTGTTGGCCATGACCTGTGCGGTGGCGCTCACCGCCGGTGCCGTCACGGCGGCGACCCTCGTGTCGCCCCCGGAGAGCAGCGCGGCGGCCACACCGCCCGTGCGCATCGCCCCCAACCCCGCGACGGCGTCGGAGCCGTTCGAGGGGTGGGGGACGAGCCTCGTCTGGTTCGCCAACGCGACCGGCGGCTACCCCGCCGACGTGCGGCAGCAGCTGTTCGACGCCGTGTTCGGCAAGGAGGGGCTCAACCTCAACATCGCCCGCTACAACATCGGCGGCGGCAACGCCACCGACGTCCCGCCCTACCTGCGTCCCGGCGGCGCGGTGCCGGGTTTCTGGAACCCCGAGCTGCCCGCCACGGACGCCCAGGGCGCCATCACGTCGACCTACGCGGATCGTGAGCGGTACAAGGCGGCGTGGAACCCGGACGACCCGACGCACTACGACTTCACGGCGGACGAGGCGCAGCGCTGGTGGATCGACGCGCTGAAGGACAAGGTGACCCACTGGGAGGCCTTCAGCAACTCGCCGCCCTACTTCCTCACCCAGAGCGGCTTCGTCTCGGGCGGGATCAACAACGCCACGAGCGAGCAGCTGGCCACCGCCGACATGGAGAAGTTCGCGGGGTACCTGACCACCGTGGTCGACGAGCTCGAGAAGGAGCACGGCATCTCGTTCGACACGATCGATCCGTTCAACGAGCCCAACACGAACTACTGGTCGACGAACATCCCCGCCGGCCAGACCTGGCCCACGAGCGCGAGCCGCCAGGAGGGCGCGCACATCGGGCCGCAGCGGCAGGACGAGATGATCAAGGTCCTCGCCGCCCGCCTGGCCGACCCCGATACGCAGACCGACGCGGTCATCTCCGCGATGGACGAGACGAACCCCGGCCTCTTCGCGACGAACTGGAACACCTGGTCGCCCGAGGCGAAGAACGCCGTCGAGCAGCTCAACGTCCACACCTACGGCACGAGCGGCCGACCGGTGGTGCGCGACATCGCCAAGGCCGCGGACAAGCCGCTCTGGATGAGCGAGGTCGAGGGCAACTGGACCCCGGGGACGGGCTTCAACCCCGTCGACATCGGCAACGGGCTCGGCATGGCCGAGCACATCGTCGACGACCTGCGCGAGCTCGAGCCCGACGCGTGGGTGTTCTGGCAGCCCGTCGAGGACCTCTACAACATGGAGAAGGTCGAGAAGCTCAACTGGGGCAGCGTCTTCATCGACTTCGACTGCAACGCCGACGGGAACTCGGAGCGACGACTGCGCGACGGCGACGCCGACCCGAGCTGCAAGGTGCTCACGAACGAGAAGTTCAACACGGTCCGCAACTTCACCCACTACATCGAGCCGGGGGACCGCCTGGTCGCCAGCTCCGACGACCAGTCGACCGCGGCGATCGACGCCGACGGCACCGGCGCCACCGTGGTGCACGTGAACAGCGAGACGGCCGAGCACACCGTCGAGATCGACCTGAACGACTTCGGCACCGTCGCGCCCGGGGCCACCGTCACCCCCATCGTGACCACGCAGTCCACCCTCGCCGACCCGACCGCCAATGCTCTGCGGCAGGGGACGGCCGTGACCGTGAACCCGGCCACGAAGACGGCGCTGCTGACCGTACCGGCCCGCTCCGTGACGACCTTCGTCATCGACGGGGTGTCCGGCGTGGCCGACCGCGCGGCCGCGTTCCGCGACGGCCAGGCGGTGCAGCTCACGGGCGTGCAGAGCGGACTCGTCCTGGACGGCGGCTCCTCGCTCGCCATCCGTCCGGCCGCCACCACCGCCGCCGCGGCGGCGACGCAGACGTGGACCGTCCGCACCCTCAGCGGCGCCGGCACCAACCGTCACCGCTTCACCCTCGAGAACGCGGCGGGGCAGTACCTCGCCGTGACGAACGGGGGCACGACCCTCGTCGACTCCGACCCGGCGGCGGCCGCAGCCGACCGGAACCTGCAGTGGATGGCATCCACCACCGACGGCGCGGCGTTCTCGGTCCTGAGCGTCGGAGCGGAGCGGGTGCTGGACGTCAACGGCGCGAGCACGCAGCCCGACGCCCGCGTGGGGCTCTGGACCTCGAACGGCGGCGGCAACCAGTCGTGGCGCCTGTCGGGGACCGCCGTCCTGGGCGTCGAGCCGGTCACGGTGAGCACGCCCGTCGGGAAGGCGCCCAGCCTGCCCGCCGAGGTCACCGCACGGTACGCCGGATCGACCCTCCGCTCGGTCCCCGTGACCTGGCAGCTGGACGGCACGGACTGGTCGAAGGCGGGCACCGTCACCGTCCGGGGAACCGGCACGGACGTCTTCGGCGCGACCGTCGAGGCGACCGCGACCGTCGAGATCGGCGCCTACACCGCGGCACGCCCCCTCTCGATGACCGTCGCGACGGGAACCTCTCTCGCGGCGGTGAAGGCGGCCGCCCCCGGCTCGGTGCAGGCCGAGGTGCGCGCCGACGGCGCCGGCTTCTGGACCGACGTGGTCTGGGCCTGGGGCGACGTGACCGACGCCGCCTTCGCGAAGACGGGCACCGTCGCCGTGAACGGCACCGCGACCGGACCGAGCGGCGAGAAGCTCCCGGCCCGGCTCACGGTCATCGTCACCGCGGCCGTCGAGCGCAACGTCGCTCCGCAGTCCCGTCCGTCCGCGACCTTCACGGAGAGCGGCTACCCGGTCGAGCGCACCATCAACGGCCAGACCGGTGACAAGGGCTGGTCGAACTGGCGCTCCAACGGCTCGAACGCCCAGGACACGCTGACGTACGCCCTGGCCGGCACCGAGACGCTGCAGCGCGTCTCCGTGCAGTTCTACCGCGACGGCCGTGCGAGCTGGGCCGACACCCTGCGCGTCGACCACCGGACGGCGGGCGGCACCTGGGTGCAGGGCGCGCTGCAGACGGTCCCGACGCCCGCGACGGGCGCGCCCAAGGTCGAGGTGGCCCTGAACGGCGCGACCGCCGACGAGGTGCGGGTCGTGCTGAACGCGAAATCCGGGTCGTACATGGTCGTGTCCGAGGTCGAGATCCTCGCGTCGGCGCCGTCGCCGGCCGGCATCGCCGACCTCGCGCGGCTGACGGTCGGCCCGTCGGCGGTGGAGGGCTTCGACCCGGCGCGCACCGACTACGCCGTCACCTCGGCGGGCGACGCCCGGCCCGTCCTGAACGCGCAGGCGGTGGACCAGGATGCCGTCGTCCGGATCGTCCAGCCCGCCGATGCGGCCGGCGTCGGAACGGTGCGGGTGACCGCGCCCGACGGCACGGAGCGTACGTACACGGTGACCGTGACCCGCGCCCCCGCGGCCACGGTGACCGGCACGGCCGCGACCCGCTGCGTCGCGGGCAAGGCGGTCGTCGTGACGACGGTGCAGAACACCGGCACGACCCGCGCCGACGTGAAGGTCGAGACCCGGTACGGCGTCAAGAGCCTCGGTGCGCTGGAGCCCGGCGCCCGCGTCTCCTCGTCGTTCAGCACCCGGCAGTCGTCCGTCCCCGAGGGGACCGCGACGATCACCGCGACCGTCGGCGGCACGCCGTCGACGATCACGGTCGCGGTGCCGGCGGCGACCTGCCGCTGACGGAAGGACGGGAGGGGCGGCGACGTGGTCGCCGCCCCTCCCGGCATGTCCGATGGCGGGTGAGGGACGCCGTGGCATCCCTCCGCTGCTCTCGGCAGGGGGACAGGCGGGTGAGGGACGCCGTGGCATCCCTCCGCTGCTCTCGGCAGGGGGACAGGCGGGTGCGGGACGCCGTGGCATCCCTCGTCAAGGGTTCCGGAACGGGAGGGGCGATATCGCAGGATGGAAGCCTGACCCCCTCTTCGACCCCAGGAGAACCATGCACGTCAACGCCTACGCGGCGTCGTCCGCGACCTCCCCCCTCGAGCCCACGACCATCGAGCGCCGCGACGTCGGCCCGAAGGACGTCCTGATCGACATCGCCTACGCCGGTATCTGCCACTCCGACATCCACACCATCCGCGGCGAGTGGGGCGAGGTGCCCTACCCCCTGACCGTCGGCCACGAGATCGTCGGCACGGTCGCCGAGGTCGGCTCGGACGTCACGAAGCACAAGGTCGGCGACCGCGTCGGCGTCGGCTGCATGGTCAACTCGTGCCGCGAGTGCGAGAACTGCCAGGCCGGCGAGGAGCAGTACTGCCTGAAGGGCAACATCGGCACCTACGGCGCG